>JBEBSO010000485.1:0-3004 GCA_040394275.1 Telluribacter sp. | reverse complement strand
ACCTGATCACCTTTACCAATTCCAAAGGCTTTGACCCCGAAACGATCGGCAACAACTATCCCCTGAACAAAGTGTACAATTTTGGCGTAAGATTATCCTTTAAATAGCAGCTGTATGAAAAAGGTAAAAAATATAACCCGCATATTTCTCCTGAATGTCCTCTTGCTTTCTGCCTGTAACACGGATTTTCTGGACACCAGGCCGCTGGACGAGATTTCGTCGTCAGATGTATTTGCCGACCCTGACCTGGCGGGCGCCTATATCAACGGAATTTACCTGAATTTTCACAAGAATCTTCAGAAGATGATGAAGGCGGTGTATTGTGACGAGGCGCACAGGAGAGACAACTCGGATGCGCTCAGCTTCAACCGGTGCCTGTGGACGGCCGACAGGATCCCCAGCTGGGGACATGAAAACTGGGCAAGCCTGTATCAGAACATCCGGCGGTGCAATGTTTTTCTCGAGCAGATAGAAAATGCCCCGTTTGACAAGTCGCAGATGACGGGAGAAGTGAAGTTCCTGCGCGCCTGGCTGTACCACCGGCTGGCCGGCATGTACGGCGGAGTCCCCATCATTACCAAAGCCTATACGTTGAGCGATGAGATGAGCGTGGCCCGGAATACCTATGCCGAAGTGGTAAAGTTTGTTTCGGATGAGTGCGATGAGGCGGCCGGGCTGCTTCCCGAAAACCGGACGGGTATCGATATAGGCCGTGCAACCAGGGGAGCTGCTTTGGCGCTCAAGGCCAGGATGTTGCTCCATGCCGCGAGCGATCTCCACAATGTGAGCGTGTTTCCCGGGTATGCCAACCCCGAATTGCTGGGTTATACCGGCGGAAGCAGGGCCGACAGGTGGAAGGCCGCCAGGGACGCCGCCAAAGCCGTTATCGACCTGAACCTGTACCGGCTGTACAAAGCCGAGCCTGCGCAGGGAGATAACATCATGCAGAATTACATCGATATCTTCATCAGGAAGCAGACGGAGGAGGACATCTGGGTACGGTTCGAAACGCCCAATACAACCGGCGGAGACCAGAACCTGGCGATGCTGAACGGTCCCAACGGGTACGATGCCGAAGGCAACAATGCGCCGTCTGCCAACCTGGTAGATGCCTATGAAATGAGCGACGGAACCAAATTCAGCTGGTCCAACCCCGCGCATGCCGCCCTTCCGTACCGGAACAGGGAGCCGAGGTTCTACGCCAATACGCTTTACGAGGGCGCCCGGTGGCAGAAGCGGCCGGCCTTTTCGGCGGGGATGGACCCGGCAGGTATTGTGCAGGTAGGCTATTTCGAAACCTGGAATGCAGCGACCAACAGCATAGTGGTCCAGCCGGGCATCGACAGCCGCAACAGTCCTTTCAATCCGTGGAACAGCGGGCAGACGCTCTATCTTTCACGGAAAATGGTCGATGAATCGGTGCTTCCGACTTACGACCAGGGTAAATGGCAGGGAGTGGGATGGCGGTATTTCAGGTATGCCGAAGTGCTGCTGAACTACGCCGAGGCGTGCATCGAGCTGGGAGAGGATGCAGAGGCCCGCAAGTACATCAACATGGTCCGTACCCGGGCAGGCCTGCCCGGGGTGACCGAATCGGGGGCCGCGCTGCGCGGGCGGTACCGCAACGAGAGGCGGATCGAGCTGGCCTATGAAGACCATCGCTTTTTTGACGTGAGGCGATGGGTGATAGGCCCGGATGCCTACGGTTTGCTGTATAAAGCCAATGTCACCTATAAGCTCCTGCCGGACAAGACCACCGCTGCGGTACCCACGATTTTTCATGAGGTGCTGGAGGAAAGAGCCTGGCTGGACAAAGCCTATTTTTTTCCGATATTGAGAGATGAAATAAACAAGAACAGCAAGCTGCTTCAGAATCCCGGGTACTGATCCTGCCCGGAGGCGGCGCCCGGCGCGGGGGCACACACCTTTGTGCGCTCCTGCGCCGGGGCTTCGCAGATCATAAATAAATGTTTCTAAACAACCAAACAATTCATGACGATAACTGTAAACATCGGTGCTTCAGCAGCACGTAGGATCTGCAGGTTTGCCTGGCTGCTGATCCTGTTCCTGCCGGCCGGGGCGGCCGCGCAGCTGAAAGCCGGGACAGGGAAGATAGACATTACCGAAAGAGAGAAAGGACCGGTAAATGACGATTTGTTTGCCCGGGCACTCGCCCTGGACGACGGCACGACAAGGATGGTGATCGTTACCCTGGATGTGGTGGCCATCGAGGAGATCGGGCCGATACGGGCCGGCTACCTGGAGGCGGTGAGGTCGAGGCTGGAAAAGGAGCTCAGGATCCAGCCTCAGCATGTGATCGTCAATACCAGCCACTGTCACGGCGAGGTCAGGAAAGACGTCGCCGATCTGACGGTAGAGGCAGTACGGGCGGCTTTCCGCACCATGGAAGAGGTGAGTGCGGGCGTAGGCACGGGCTTCGAAGACCGGATCATGGAAAACAGGCGGGTCCTGCTCAAAGACGGCCGGGAGGCAGACATGCGGAGGGCCTATCCCATGCCTCCCGATGAAAAGCTGGAGTCGGTGGGGCCGGTCGACCCCCAGATCGGGATCCTGCGGCTGAACAGGAAGAATGGCACGACCATGGCGGTCGTCTACAATTTTGCCGTTCACCCCATCGAGGGGGTGCCGCAGGGAGGAAACACGGCTGACCTTACCGGATTCTCGTCCCGGGTGATCGAGGAAAACCTGGGGCCAGGCGCCGTGGCACTTTTTATACAAGGCTGCGGAGGCGACATCAACCCGGCGGGCTACAAGAATGTAGATACCCCGCCCGATGCGGAGCGGCTGGGTAACCTGCTCGGTCTTTCTACCTTGTCGGCGCTCCGGGAAATCGGGACGAAGCCGGTAAAAAAAATCCGGATCCGGAATGAGAAAGCGGAGTTTCCCCGTGTCGACTTTGAGAGCCGCATCCGCCAGCTGGAAGCCTACCAGAAAAAGCTGCTGGAAGGCCTGCGCGGCACAAACATCAGCTTTAAGACATTCC
>JBEBSO010000484.1:0-3012 GCA_040394275.1 Telluribacter sp. | reverse complement strand
CTGGTGTACCGGCCGGGATTTGCTTCGATGTCGGCCAGCAGGACGGCAGGATGGCTCCATTGCCATGCCTGCACCTCTTCCGGGTCGGGCTGTGGCTCCCGGTCGGTAAACCCGACAAAAACATGGTCCAGCTCATGTTCTTTCAGCCCGCCTCCTACCTCGGCGGTATAAACGAAGTCAAATACTTTCCGGATCGGGCAGCGAAGGCCCATTTCTTCGAAAAGGCGCCGTTCCGCCGCCTGCCGGACCGGCTCGGCCGGGCGCGGATGGGAGCAGCAGGTGTTGGTCCAGAGGCCCCCGCTGTGGTATTTGTGATCGGTTCTCTGCTGGATGAGCAGCTCATGGCTGCTGTTGAACAGGAAGACCGAAAATGCCCGGTGCAGCGTGCCTGTCCGGTGCGCTTCCAGCTTTTCCATGGTTCCCAGTTCGTTGTCCCGGGTGTCTACGATAATCACTTGTTCTGTCATGTCTTCGTGGGGTCGGGTTTAATCGCGGGAAGCCCGCCCGCGGCCGGGAAAGCGGCCGGCTCTGTAGTGACAACGCCGGGGAAGCCGATTTATGTGATCCGGCCCATAAAAAAAGCCGCTATACTGCGGCTTTTTATCGGTCATCTTCTGAACAGCTGATCAGAACCAGCCCGTTCCCAGGCCCCGGAAAGGCCAGGGAATGGCAGCGAGCACCAGGAGCAGCGCGATCAGGTAATAGTAAAAAACAGTCTTGTGTTTTGTGCCGCCCGACTGCTTCTTGGATCTGGATCTCCCTACCGTGACCAGGGCAACGGCGATCACCATCATGAATACATGCTCAATGGTGAAAAAACGGAAAACCTTTTCGCTGATCAGGCTGAAATCGACTTTCGGGCTCAGCACGTACAATACCAGGCCGATCGCCAGCTGCGTATGCATGGAGATCAAGCCGAACAGGTAAACTTTGCTATCACCTTTTTCATCCTTTTTCCAATTGGAATAGGCTATAAATACGGACGCGACCAGGAGTGCCAGAACCACATAACGCAAGCCTGAATGCGCATGCAAAAGAATGTTCATAGTGAAATTGGTTAAAATGACTTGATGTACGGAGGCAAATATAAGCTCCCGGATATCATCATCCAAGCTTCTGCAATCGCATGGGCGGGGTGGTCTGTCGGGTCGGCACCGTTTTTTTACAGGACGGCATGCGGCGATTGCAGGTACTTCTGTGCGGCCCGGAGCTCCGAATAGGAGATCTCCCCGCCCAGCGCCTCGCGGGCTTCCGTCAGCGATAGCACCCTGTTTTGCCGCAGAAAACCGATGGCCCGCTGCAGGCGGTCAGGGTCGTACAACCTGAACACGTCCAGCTCCCCTGAAGCCACATATTGCAGGAGGTGGCTTTCGACGGTACCGACGGTACAGCCGCGGAGCCGGGCGATCTCTCCGGCGGAATTTCCCGCAAGGTACAGCTCGTAGCTGATTTCACGGGTATTCCGTTTGGGTTTTTCTTCCTCAGGTACATCGTCCGTTTCAGCGGCAGAAGCGATCCCCTGACGGTCGCAGTAGTCTTTGATGATCGCGAGGATTTCCGTGCCGAACCGGCTGGCCTTGGTTTTCCCGATGCCTTTGACCTGGCCGAGCCTGCCGGTGGAAAGCGGCAATGAGTTGGAGAGCTCCAGCAGGGTTTTGACCGGCAGCACCATGTATTCCGGTATGGACAACCTGTCGGCGGTTTCCTTCCGCCAGGATTTCAGCCGGAGATAAAGGGGGGCGTGGACAGTGTGTCCCGGCGTGCTTTCTGCTTTGGGGGCCTGGGTTTTGCTCGTCTTGAAGTCGAGATCTGCGTCGGATTTTGCCCGGAGATAGGCAGAAGTGCTGAATTCGGGCAGGCAGGCGGTAAGACAGGCCTTCCGGATCAGCAAGGCTTTCCGGAGGTTGTCCGACAGCTGGGCGAACGACTTTTTGAAGGCGGAGTTATCCGTTTCAATATGCAGCTGCAGGAGGGCCGGCATCAGCACATTTTCCAGTTTTTCCAGGAAGTATTGCCCCGCCTTACCCGCTCTCTCCAGCACGATCTTATTTTCTTCGGGAAGCTCTGCCGAAAAAGCCAGGATTTTGCCGAGCTGGGCCCTGAATTTATCCGAAACCACCATAAAATCGGACATAAAGACCGTTCTGACCGACCGAACGGCCTCCAGGGTGGCGGGATTGACCTGCCTTTCGTTTTCTTCCAGCATCCGCTGGAGCCGGAAAAGAAGCCGGTTGAGTGTATGAAAGTCGAAGAGCTCCAACAGGAGCGATTGCTGGAAGCTGACCTTTGCATCCCGGAGCTGCTTCTCGCCGGGCGGATTTTCACGCGCCTCCCGGGAGTAAGCCCTGACGACGCCGTCCGTTTTGATGCTTTCGGTGTGGACGGGACTGGTCAGCACGATTCCTTCCAGGCTTTTGCACCGGCTGAGCGCCACATATACCTGCCCGTGCGCGAACGACGCTCCGGCATCGATGATTGCCTTTTCGAAAGTCAGGCCCTGGCTTTTGTGTATGGTAATCGCCCAGGCAAGCCTGAGCGGGTATTGGGTGAAGCTGCCGGTCACCTGCTCTTCCAGCTGGCGTGTTTCTTCATTGAGCACATACTTTATGTTCTGCCAGATTGCGGGCTTTACCTCGATTTCGAATGTTTCGCCCGGGCATTTGATGTAGATGGCCTCCCCGGCGATCCGGGTAATGCGGCCTATTTTCCCATTATAAAAAAGCTTGTCGCGGGATACATCGTTTTTTACAAACATTACCTGCGCACCTGCTTTGAGCGCGAGAACCTGCTCTGTAGGAAACGAGTAGGCGGGGAAATCTCCCTCGATCTCCGCCGTATAGGTGTAGGTTTTGCTTTCGATCGCTTCCAGTTTCGTGGTATTGATGGTGTGCGCCCGGGCATTGTGGGAAGTCAGGGAGATGTACCCTTCATCTTCTCCGGGCGAGAAACCGGGGATGTACCGCTCGTTGAGCAGGCGCTGGTGAGCTTCGTCCAGCCGGTTGTCCCTGACCC
>JBEBSO010000483.1:0-3041 GCA_040394275.1 Telluribacter sp. | reverse complement strand
ATGTCTATTCCTTTTTCCCTGGCCAGCTTTTTCGCCAGGGGAGAGGCTTTCAGCCTGTCTCCGGGGTCGGCTGCCGAAACCGGCGCTTCTTCCGGCTGTGATTTCCCGGGAGCAGCGGGAGCATCTGCGGAGACCGCTGCCTGGGGAGTGTCGCCGCCACCCGAAAGCAGGGCGTTAAAGTCGGCGCCGGGTTCACCCACGACGGCGATAATACCGTCTACAGGTACGGATTCGCCTTCTTTGATCCCGATGTAAAGCAGGGTGCCTTCTTCATAGGCTTCGAGCTCCATGGTGGCCTTGTCCGTTTCGACTTCGGCCAGGATATCCCCGGATTTCACTTTGTCTCCCACTTTTTTCTGCCAGGATATGAGCGTGCCCTCTTCCATGGTGTCGCTCATCTTGGGCATCCGGATGACGGTGGCGTTGACAGGGGCCGCCGGTGCGGCCTGCGGAGGCCCGGGGGCCTCCTCTTTTTGGCCGGCTTCCGGAGCAGCCTCTTCTTTGGTCTCCGGGGCGTTAGCCGGCGCCGGCGCGTTTTCTTTTGAGGCAGCAGACCCGTTGCCCGACAGGAGTGACTGGAAATCTTCTCCTTTTTTCCCGACAACCGCGATCACACCGTCTACAGGGACAGCCTCGCCTTTTTGGATGCCGATATAAAGAAGCGTTCCCTCTTCGAAGGATTCAAGCTCCATGGTGGCCTTGTCCGTTTCCACGTCGGCCAGTATATCACCTACTTTGATTTCATCCCCCACTTTTTTGTGCCACTCCGCGATGACGCCCTCTTCCATGGTGTCACTCATTTTGGGCATTCGGATTACTTCTGCCATAATATTCAATAAATTATTTTTTGGGTTTGCAGTTTGGTAGTTCTGTTTTGTCGTGCTTCGTGCAATTCACAGAACCGGGCATGGCCTGGAGCTTTAACTCCGTCCAAAAATACAAACAAAATGTGAACGTACCGGCTTTTTCGCCGTTTAATTAATCTTCAGCACTGCCATGAAGGCTTCCTGCGGAATCTCTACGCTTCCGACCTGCCGCATCCGTTTTTTCCCTTTCTTCTGCTTCTCCAGGAGCTTTCGTTTCCTCGAAATATCCCCGCCGTAGCACTTGGCCAGTACGTCCTTACGCATGGCCTTCACGGTTTCCCTGGCGATGATTTTCTGGCCGATGGCCGCCTGGATGGCGATCTCGAACATTTGACGGGGCAGCAGCTCCTTCAGCTTTTCGCACAGCTTTTTACCCCACTCGTAGGCTTTTGACCGGTGTACGATGGCCGACAGCGCATCCACTTTCTCCCCGTTGAGCATGACGTCGAGCTTCACCATGTCCGATTCCTGGTAGTTGCTCAGTTCGTAATCCAGCGACGCGTATCCCCTGGAGATGGTTTTCAGCTTGTCGAAGAAGTCGAACACCACTTCCGCCAGCGGCATCGAAAACTGGATTTCCACGCGTTCTGCCGTCAGGTAAACCTGGTTTTTCAGGATGCCCCGCTTTTCCATGCACAACGTCATGATGGGACCGATGTATTCCGATTTGGTGATGATCTGCGCATTGATGAAAGGCTCCTCGATCCAGTCGATGTAGTTGGGCTCGGGCATTTCCGAAGGGGCGCTTACTTTCAGGATCTGGCCCTTGGTATTAACCACCTCGAACTGTACCGACGGCACGGTCGTGATGACGGTCATGTCAAATTCCCGCTCGAGCCGTTCCTGGATGATCTCCATGTGCAGCATCCCCAGGAATCCGCACCTGAAACCAAACCCTAAAGCGGCAGAGGTTTCCGGTTCCCAAACCAGCGCAGCATCGTTCAGCTGCAGTTTTTCCATGGCGTCCCGGAGGTCTTCATACTCACTGGTGTCCACGGGGTAGATCCCCGCAAACACCATGGGCTTGACCTCGGAAAAGCCCTGGATCGGCGTAGCGGCCGGCCGGTGTATGTGGGTGATGGTGTCCCCGACTTTTACTTCACGGGCCACTTTGATCCCCGATATGAGGTAGCCTACATCCCCACACTCAATGGTCTGTTTCGGTTCCTGCGTCAGCTTCAGCGTACCGATCTCGTCGGCGACGTATTCCTTGCCGGTGGCCATGAATTTGACCTTGTCCCCTTTGCTGATGCGCCCGTTTTTGACGCGGAAAATTACCTCGATGCCCCGGTAGGAATTGAAGACGGAGTCGAAAATCAGGGCCTGCAGGGGGCCTTCCGGGTCGCCTTTGGGCGGTGGAATGCGTTCTACAATGGCCTGCAGTATCTCGGGGACCCCGATGCCTTCCTTACCGCTGGCGGGGATGATTTCGTTGCGGTCGCAGCCGAGCAGGTCGACCATCTCGTCCTTTACTTCCTCGGGCATAGCGCCGGGGAGGTCTATTTTGTTCAGCACCGGGATGATCACCAGGTCATTGTTGATGGCCAGGTACAGGTTGGAAATGGTCTGTGCTTCCGTTCCCTGCGCGGCGTCTACCAGGAGGAGGGCGCCTTCACAGGCCGCGATAGACCTGGATACCTCATAGGAAAAATCGACGTGCCCGGGCGTGTCGATGAGGTTGAGGATATATTCCTCACCTTTGTAATGGTAATTCATCTGGATAGCGTGGCTTTTGATGGTAATCCCCCGCTCCCGTTCCAGATCCATGTTGTCAAGTAGTTGCGCCTGCATATCCCGGTTGCTGACGGTCTTTGTAAACTCCAGCAGCCGGTCAGCAAGTGTGCTTTTTCCGTGGTCGATATGGGCAATAATGCAAAAATTGCGAATGTTCTTCATCTATAGCTGTATACTTCGTGAAAGCCGCTTTGGTATTTCGGATGGTTTAAAAGGTACCTGATATCAACCCGGTTGTTGGTGCTGCAAAACTAATTCGCTTCCCGCTTATTTCCTATAGCCCGCTCACCCATTGCATGATTAATCCGGTCAGGTATCCGGCGTAGGTTCCGATGGCGTAGCCCAGGATGGCCAGCAAAACCCCGACCGTAGCGAGGGAGGGATGGAACGAGGCGGCGACCACAGAAGCCGATGCCGACCCGCCCACATTGGCCTGGCTGC
>JBEBSO010000482.1:0-3054 GCA_040394275.1 Telluribacter sp. | reverse complement strand
ACATTCCGGAGCGTGATGAAGCCGACCAGTCTGCGCAGGCTTTTCAGGGGTTTGAAAACCAGGCGGAAAATCAGCACGTCCAGGTTCCATTCCTTGAGCGAGAGCAGGTAAAACAGGTTGTTAAACCGGCGTATCCAGCCCGGACCGGCCGGAGTAACCGGGGAAGGCGCCTGGTAGAATTGCTCGCGGATCAGGTAGGTAACCGCGGAGGGCGCGATCAGGAGCTGGTAGGTCCGCAGGAAAGCATTGCCGGCAAAATGAACCAGCGCCAATGTCTCCAGGCCCGCCGCAATCTCGATGAAAATCACGCCGATCTGGGCCGATGAGCTGTAGGCGATCTGGCCTTTTACCGTAGTTTGAACACGGGCAATCAGCGTCGTGATCAGCGCGGTCGAGAGGCCGGTCAACGCGATCAGCCACCGTACCGGTTCCTGGGATTCCCAGAACGGGAAGGTGCGCAGCAGCAGGAAAGCGCCGATGTGCACGGACAAGGACCCGTAGAAAATGGCGCTGGACGGCGTCGGACCTTCCATGGCCCGCGGCAGCCAGGCCGAAAATGGCAGCTGGGCCGATTTAACCATGGCAGCCAGCAGGATCGTCAGCGACACGAACATACCGGTTTCGCTGTGCCGGACGAGGTGATCGAAGACCAGGCCCTGGTCGGAAAGCGAGGCAAACGAGACGTTTTCGTGCCAGAGGTGATGGCTCATCCACATGGTGAGCAGCAAACCGATGTCCCCGATCCTGTAAATACTGAATACCTTGATCGCGTTTTTGACGGGAAGGTACCTTTTACGGTAAAAGGCGATCAGCAGGAAGGACGAGATCCCGAGGATCTCCCACCCGATAAACAGGGTTTCGAAATTACCGGACAGCACCGTGACCACGTACCCGAAGTAAAAAAACAGGATGGTGTTGAAAAAGCGCTTGTAACCCGATTCCCGGTGCATGTAAGTGCGGCTGAAGGCGACCACCACGAAAGAGATCAGGCTGCCCACAAACAGGTAGGTTGCCGACAGGCGATCGAAATAGAAGTCTATGACGAAACGGTAATCGCCGGAAGCATAAAGCACACCGTCGCGCAGGTGCAGCGGCGAAGCGCCGTACCACAGCCAGCAGGCGATCAGCCCGAGCGATGCCAGCAGGTTGGCCGAAACGGCCAGGAAGGCAATCCCGGAGAGGAGGCGCTCCTGCGTTTTTGCAGCCATGGCGCTGAGAACGAACCCGGTCAGCGGTACCAGGACGAACAAATGGATAAGATGATGCATGGATGGCTACGGGTTAATCAGGACAGGTGTATGGTCTGAGTAGAAGGGAATCAGCTCCTGCTCGCCGGAGACGGTGCCGAGTGTCTCCCCGGTGGCGGCAAAGCGATGGAATTCGCCGTTTTCGAAACAGTAGATCTGTCCCGTGCCCGGCTCTTTCACGCTGACCAGCACCCATTCGTTGAGCACCATCCCGTATGTGCGGGGGTTGGCCATCAGCGCGCGGAGCGCTATTTCCGGCTGCTGTTCGATGATGAAATGCATCCGGACAGGGTCATGGATTTCGATCATCTGGGAGGGTAGCCCCGGCCGCAGATCACCTTCTATGCCGTTGGCGACGGCAAAGAGCCCCACGACATTGTGCGGGAGCTTGGTTCCCGACCCCAGGGACTGCTGGTCCACCCTGGAAAAATAATATTCCAGGTTGATGCCGGCACACACCGGGAAGGCCGCATCCAGGATCGAAAGCAGGTAGGTGCCTTCGGGATCCCTGGCATGATCGTAAGAATTGATAAAAGGCCGTTTGTCGAGATAGAGATGTCCATAAAGACTGCGTCCGCCGATGAGACACAGGGCATTCGCGGTGTGGTTCCATTCGGGCCTGGGCTCGAAAAGCGATACGGACCTTTTCTTAATCGCCCGGTGGATTTTGGAAATGGGCTGCCCGGTATCCATGGCGTCAAACCGGGCGGACCGCTCCCGGGCATTCAGTTGCAGGGCTTCCTGGAAATATCCCTGGTATTTTGAATGAAGGTCCCTGACGTGGGGATCGTGTACCGCATCATCATAAAATTCGATCTCGTCGCGGGTCGTATCCTGCATTGCACCGATAAAAACCGTTTCATCCGGGATGTTCACACCCTGTTCCGACAGGAGCTGCCTGACCTCCGGCTTGTTGGCCATGTAGGAAAAGACGCGGGCATTGACCGCTCCCGGACGCCCGCAGCAGGCGCCGCAGTCGTATCCTGCATAGTACGGATTGTTGGTGGAGCTTCCGCCGTGCCCGACTATGTATACGATGCGGGCAAAGTCGTCGGTCAGCCCGATGCTTTTGAGCACATTTCCCACCCGTAACGCCATCTCCTCATGGGTGAAGCCCACTTTCAACCCGTTTTCAGCCAGGCCGGTGCTGTCGATGGTGAGCACGGAGTGCTTGTCCATGTGACCGAACGAGTAGGCGGTGGCGGGAGTAACCGATGGTTTGAAAACGCCCGCCATCATTTTCAGCGCCGAGCCAAAACCGAGGGTATTGGACATCAGCCACCCGCGTACCAGGCCGTGGGTGGGCTTGGAAAGATGATAATCCTTTTTGTGGTTGTATTTCCGGCCCGATTCTTTGATGAGGAAACCGGGGGTTACCGGGGCGGGGCAGGCCTTTGTATAAAATTTGCCGTTTTCAGGCTGAAAATAAAACTCTACCCCGAAAAAGCCCGGCGTTCCGAAAGTCTGGCAGTCGGGGACCACGCTTTCGATGTGTCTCCGGAAGGAATATTCCCGGTCGTCGATACAGAAAAGGCCCTGGAAACTCTTGCGCATTCCGGCAGGCGGGCAGACCGATTGCCGGATCCCGACGAGCACATCGTTGAAATAACTCCATTCGAATGCCTCCTGCCAGAGCCTCAGCACCACCCGGAGCTCGGTATCCGGAACCGGGGCGAAGAGGGGAAGAAGATGACTCGTGTCTGCGGCAGCGCCAAGCGGAGCCCAGTTTTCGCCGAATTTGGCATACATGGCATCGAGCTCCAGCAACAGTTCCTTGGGCCGTTCCGTGAGGTCAATCAGGAGGTTC
>JBEBSO010000481.1:0-3059 GCA_040394275.1 Telluribacter sp. | reverse complement strand
GAAACAGGAAAAAACACAAAGCTGGTTTTATTTTGCCAGGCTTATTCCGGCAAAACAGCTCACCCTTACCACCCTGTTGGGTGTCACCAGAATCGGCATTTCACTCATATGGCCTTACATTTTATACCGCCTGGTTAAAAACGATGCGTTCAGCTCAGCCGGAGCGCTTTATACCGGTATTGCTTTTGTTGCCCTGCTGATTGCCATCGGGGGATTGATTTCCTTCCGGCAATCCGTAGTCAACATAAAAATCCTGCAGACCTTTTCGGGTGCGCTGATTGAACAGATCTGGCAAAAAATGAACCGGCTCGAATGGTTCGCCTTCAACCAGAGAAGCAGGGTCTACTACAACGATATGCTCATGGTCGAAACGTGGCGGCTCCTGGGCGGCATCGGCGCCTTGCTCGATACGCTCATTGTCAACGGAATAACGGTCGGTGTGCTCACCATTTTCATTGCCCTGATCAGCCCGCTCATGTTTATCCTCTGCCTGGCGGGACTGCTGCTCACCTTTTCCGCCCAGTTTTTGTCCATGGTAAAGCTAAGACCTCATTTAAAACATTTTCATAAGGCATGGAGAGATCAGCATCACTGGGTTTCCAGGAGCGTCGACCAGTTTGACCTCATTAAGCTGGAAAGGGGATACGAGGAATCCCTGAATTTACACCGGGAAAACACGGGCTCATTTTTGACAGCCAACGCCATCTTACTCAGAGAGCAGGCGAGGTGGAGAACCGTTAACCAACTGACAGGCAATACCATCCGGATCGGGGTACTGGTCATCGGGTTGTTCTGGGTACAGGAGCAGATGGTGCAAATCAGCGAGCTGCTTGTCATATTCCTCATTGTCACGGTAATACAGGGCAACCTTACGCAGACACCCGGCGCCCTGACGGGCTTTATGGAAAGCCAGGAAGCCTCCCGGATCATCTCGGATTTTCTCAGCGAGCCTGAAGAAAAGCCCCGCGCCGGCCCCCATCCCGGAGCCATCAGCCGCATTTCCATCCGCGACCTGACATTCTCCTTCCCGGGGACCTCCGTAGGCCTAAAAACGGATATCGACCTCGAGAAAGGGAAAATATACCTCTGGACCGGGAAGAACGGAACAGGCAAGTCGACGACCGCGCACCTGCTGCTGGGACTGCTTACCCCCGACAGCGGTACTCTCACGATAAATAACCGTGAGGAGTCATGGGATACGCTGAAAGCCCTCAGAAGCAGGTTTTCTTTCCTGAATCAGCATTCGCCTGTGTTTATGGGCACCGTCAGGGAAAACCTGATTTTCGGTCAGCCTGAAAAAGAGCTTGCCTGGAACAGGCTGACAAAGGGATGGCTGTCCAACCTCTTGCCCGCAGGGATGGATGTAAATACCCGCCGGGTGGGAGACCGCGGTGAAGGCCTCTCGGGGGGAGAGGCCAAACGGATTACACTTATCAGGGAGATGCTGCGCTCCTCCGAAGTCCTGGTGCTCGACGAGCCCCTCAATCACCTGGATCAGTATGCCGTCGATGAGATCAGGAGAGAAGTGGTGCGCTGCAAGCAGGAGGCCATTGTCATTATCATCAGCCATCAGCAAGGCTTTGAAGATATAGCGGATGAAATCAGGCAGTTTTGATATACCCCAGGATCTTACAAAAACCCAGGATTTCCTGGTAAGAGCCTGCCTGGCCGCCTCCCGGACGGAGCAGCAGCACTGGGTACACAAGTGGGAGGAAGACGTGCAAATCCAGGATCTCGACTACAGCTCCTCGCGCCTGGTTCCTTATTTTTTGTTCAGGAACCAGCAAAACCAGGTTACCACACGCCACGATAACCGACTGAAAATCATCTACAAGCACTGGTGGCTGCGGACCCAGCACATCAGCGACCAAATGACCAAAGTGGTCGCTGCCCTGAAATCTGCCCGGATACGCAGCGTCATCATCAAGGGGGCCGCCATCAGGGATTACTACCCCAGGCATGAGCTCCGGCCGATGGCTGACTTCGACCTGCTCGTCCGGCCGGGTACCCTTTTCAAAACACTGGAAATCCTGGATCAGCTTGGGTTTGCCCGGAGTACTTATATGGCAAATTGCCTCGCCGAAGCTCCCGGTATGACCATCGATTTTATGCACGGCATCGAATGCGCGCACAAAATCATGGATGTCCGCGTCGATATTCACTGGCGCATCGGTTCATTTTGCAGCGCCGGTTTTACGGAGAAGCTCTGGCAGAACCTGGACGAAGCCGGCTCATGTGACGGGTTACAAAAAGCCCGCCTTCCCTACGAAGTGTTTATGATCCTGATGCACGCAGCGGTGAACAGGAGCGCGGACAACCTGAACTGGATCGTGGATGTATCCGTCATCGCCGCCTGCAACGACAGGTCTTTCTGGACCGAAGCCCGCAGGATCGCGGCTGAAGAGAAAAAAACGGATCTGTTTGACTACGCCTGTACCATCCTGTCGGAATACGGGATCGAGGTGCCCGAAATTTCCGGAAATATCTCACCCCCCGGCCTCACGCTTCTTCCCCAGGAGCGCGCAAAGCGCATGACCCGCTGGTCGTTATGGCGCACGCAAATACATAACCTCCATTTCCAGGTCAGGAACCTTTTCCCGCATGCAGGCGTCGCACGGCTGGCCTACCAGTACTACCGGCGAATCCGCTTTCACTTCGTAATGCGCAGGCTATCCGGGTAAAACGGTGCGGTCCGGCTAAGCTGCCGGCCGGATCTGAAGTTGCCGGATCTCAGTGGCAGCGTTATGGCCATTTCTTTCTTTCTTTGCTTCCATATTATATTTGTATATTCACAAGTATATGGAGTTGTACCGGCAATATAGCGACCTGGAATTGATGGGCCTCATCTCCGAAGAAGACCCGCACGCTTTTACCGAAATCTATAATCGGTACAAAGGGGTTTTGTATGTGCACGCTTTACGAATGTTGGACGATCCTGACGAATCCAATGATGTTTTACAGGAAGTATTTGCAGGGTTATGGGCCCGCAGAAAGGACATAAAAATCAACGGAACACTTTCCGGTTACCTGTATAGCGCCGTAAAAAACAGGATTCTGGA
>JBEBSO010000480.1:0-3060 GCA_040394275.1 Telluribacter sp. | reverse complement strand
GAAAAGCTCGGTGTGCTGCTTTTTAACCGGACCAAACGAAATGTAGCGCTGACCCGGGCAGGTCTCTATTTTCAGAAGGAAATAGAACAGCTCCTTAACCAGTTTGATTTCGTAGTCAGGCAAACTGAAAAGTTCCATACCGGTAAGGCCGGCGAAGTACGTATCGGCTATACGCACTCTGCCATGCAAAGTTTTCTCCCCGGGCTTATCCGCCACCTGAATGCAATATACCCGGACCTGCGGATCGTGCTGCACGAATCCAACAATACCCGGCAGCAGGCAGCGCTGAGAAACCGGGAAATCGATTTCGGCTTTTCCACCAACCCGGATCCGGATGAGGCCTTCAGAAGCCAGGTCATGCAGCGGGAAAACTTTGTACTGGTTGTTCCCGAAAACCACCCGCTGGATGAGGCGTCGTTTTGCGGCCTGGCCGGCCTCAGAGACGAAAAATTTATCATGCCGCCCAAGGAGGAGGGCCCCATGTATGTGGGTACGCTCGAATCGATGTTTGTACGGGAGGGATTTCTTCCCCGGGTAGTTTACGAGACGCCCTTTGCCAGCACCAGCATCGGGCTGGTACGAAACGGCATCGGGCTGACCGTTGAGCCGCTGTCCAGCATCCGGGGCTATAACGGCGTCAGGTCAGTCGAGCTCCGGGACATCCCGGAGAAAGTGGAAATCGTCATGCTGTGGCTTCCCGCCGTGGAGGACGCTTTCCCGGACATTACCCGGTCCGTCAGGACCTACCGGTGCGCCTGAAGCGAAGTCCCCGGTGTGCTTGTATCTTCTTTTTCCAGGGAAATTACTACCTTTGCACCACCAACTACGTCTATTGCCTCTCATGTAGGATTTGCTTTCTTTTTTACAACAGGATCACCGGCCATACACCCGCCTGCGGTGACTGCCTGTTTATTTCCCATTGATTTCCCCCCGGCCTGATCGGCGCGCAGCTTGTGTGCCGTCCGCCTGCGGCCCGTCACCCGGGAAAGTTCCATTTTTAAAGAAAGCAACTATGTTAGCATTACAGGACGTTTCCTATACGCATGCCAACGGCGACCTGCTGTTTGACCATGTGCATTTTCATATACATCGCCACGAAAAAATCGCGCTGATCGGAGCGAACGGCACCGGGAAGTCGACGCTGCTCCGGATCATGGCCGGACTGCTGCCACCTGTATCCGGCGTCGTCAGAACGGACGCTGCTCCGTATTACATTCCCCAGGCTTTCGGGCAATTCGACTCACTGACCATAGCCGGTGCCTTAAAGATCGACAAAAAACTCCATGCGCTGCAGGAGATCCTCGAAGGCAGGGGCACGGAGGCAGATCTGCTCACGCTCGATGACGACTGGACCGTTGAGACACGGTGCAGGGAAGCCCTTGCCGGGTGGGGCCTCTCTCATCAGGAGCTTCGCCAGCCGCTGAAATCGCTGAGCGGCGGAGAAAAAACCCGGGTGTTCCTGGCCGGGATCGCGGTGCACCAGCCGGAGCTTATCCTGCTAGATGAGCCCAGCAATCACCTGGACGGCGCGGCCCGGGCGCTCCTCCGAGACTACATAAGCTCTACAGATGACACGCTTGTAATGGTGAGCCACGACCGCAGTTTGCTGGCGCTGCCCCAAACTGTCTGTGAGCTGAATAAGCAGGGACTCACCACGTACGGCGGCAATTATGATTTCTACGCCGCGCAAAAGGAGCTGGAAAATGAGGCCCTGGACCAGCACATCCACGACAAGGAAAGAATGCTCCGGAAAGCCCGGGAAAAAGAAAGGGAAACGATGGAGCGGCAGCAGAAATCGGATGCCCGGGGAAAGGCAAAGCAGGAAAAGGCCGGGGTGGCGCGGATCATGATGAACACGCTGCGCAACCATGCCGAAAACAGCACTTCCAAAACCAAAACCAGGCATGCCGAAAAAATCGGCCAGCTGTCCGGGGAGCTGCAGGAGCTTCGTGCCGCCCTGCCGGAGCCGGACAAGATGAAATTCGGCTTCGACCGTTCCTCGCTGCACCGGGGCAAGGTGCTGTTCGCTGCGGAGCGGATGGAATTCAGCTACGGCAACAAGCCCTTATGGACCACTCCGCTGGATATTCGTATTTTAAGCGGGGAGCGGATAGCGTTATCGGGCGCCAACGGGTCGGGAAAAACCACGCTGATCCGCCTCGTTCTCGGTGACCTTGCGCCTGCCTCGGGGTCGGTATACCGCGCCCTGTCGGGAGCCGTCTGCATCGACCAGGACTACTCCCTGGTTGACAACCGGCGGACGGTATACGGGCAGGCCCGGCATTTCAATTCTTCCGGCATCCCGGAGCATGAAGTAAAGACCCGGCTCAGCCGCTTCCTCTTTCCTAAGAAAGACTGGGACAAGCCATGCGGCGCGCTGAGCGGAGGGGAAAGGATGCGGCTGCTTCTCTGCTGCCTGACGATTACCAGCCGGTCTCCCGACCTGATCGTGCTTGATGAACCTACCAACAACCTGGACATTCAGAACACCGACATCCTGGCCGCTGCCGTCAATGCCTACGAAGGCACGTTGCTGGTCGTTTCCCACGACGAACATTTTCTGTCGCGAATCCGCATCGACCGGAAGATCTCCCTGTAATTTCGCGGCACGGGAATTCCCGTTATATTTAGGTCCGCATACCAGGTGCATCTCAAACCACAGAAACAATAAACGCCATGCTGGCCCGTCAAACTACAGACCTGATTCTCCGGACTCCCCTGGTCCGTCTTGACCGGATCGCCCCGGATATCCACCTGTTCGGCAAGCTCGAGTCTGTCCAACCCGGAGGCAGCGTCAAAGACAGGGCTGCGCTGGAAATCATAAAAAATGCCTATGCGGCCGGCCTGCTGGAAAAAGGCCAGCCGGTGGTGGAAATGACAAGCGGAAACATGGGAGCGGGACTGGCGGTGGTCTGCAGGCAATCCGGTAATCCTTTTGTCGCGGTGATGTCCGAAGGAAACAGCCCCGAGCGGATCAATATCCTGAAAGCGCTCGGCGCCGAGGTCATCCTGACACCGCAGGTCGACGGGCTCCCGGGTATGGACACCGGGAAAGACATC
>JBEBSO010000479.1:0-3063 GCA_040394275.1 Telluribacter sp. | reverse complement strand
TCAGGAATTATCTGGTACGTTCGTCGCTTTGACTGATTTTCATCATTGCCGTCCTGGCACTGATCGATTGGTACGTCTGGAATGGCATCGAAGCGCTGCTGTCGAAGGACCCCGCAGAGGTCCGGCGCAGGTGGCGCAGGGTGTATATCGCGGTCACGCTGGCGGGGTTTGCCGACGCGCTGCTCTGGTACCTGCTGCCTTCCGGTACTGACTGGCGCAACATCAGGACCATCATGATGGTAGGCGTGCTGATTCCTTACTTCAGCAAGCTGATGGTGGCGCTGGTAATGATTTTCGATGATGTCAGGAGGCTGGTCAAGCTCGTGATCAGGATGTTTGACCGCAGGAAGCCGGCGAAGGCGCCCGCACCGGGGGAAAACCGGATCCCGCGCTCCGAATTCCTGACCAAAACAGCGCTTGCCGCAGGCGGCGGCCTGCTGGGGACTTTTGCATACGGCATCATATCCGGCGCGCACGATTACCACGTGCACCGGATCAGGATACCGCTGAAAAACCTGCCCCGGGAGTTCCACGGACTGCGGATCGGGCAGCTTTCGGATATTCACTCCGGCAGCTTTTTCAATAAAACCGCGGTCAGGGGAGGGGTAGATATGCTGCTCCGGGAAAAGACTGACCTTGTCCTGTTTACGGGAGACCTGGTCAACGAACGCACGGACGAGGTACGGGACTATATTCAGATATTCGACAAGGTAAAAGCGCCGCTCGGTGTCTGGTCGGTGCTGGGTAACCATGATTACGGGGATTATACAAACTGGCCGACGGAAGCGGCGAAGGAAAAAAACTTCCGGGATATACTGGAGGCCCACAGGCTGCTGGGCTGGCGGCTGATGATGGATGAGAACAGGGCGCTTACGGTGGACGGGGCCAGCATAGGCCTGGTCGGCATCCAGAACTGGGGGAAGGGCCGCTTCCCGAAATACGGCCACCTCGGCAAAGCGCTGGCCGGTACGGAAGAGTACCCGGTAAAGATTCTGATGTCCCATGATCCCAGCCACTGGAATATGCAGGTGACTTCAGAGCACCGGGACATCGACCTGGCCCTGGCAGGTCATACGCATGGCATGCAGTTCGGGGTGGAGATTCCGGGGTTTCACTGGAGCCCTGTACAGTATGAATACAAGCAATGGGCCGGGCTGTACCAGGAAGGCAGCCAATACCTGTATGTAAACCGGGGTTTCGGTTTTATAGGGTATCCCGGGCGGGTAGGCATCTGGCCCGAGATTACTGTCCTGGAGCTGGTGAAGGCCTAGGCCATAAGTTTTTTTTCCTGACGGCAATGTACCGGCAGGCGGGATCGTTTTTATACCGGCAGGGCCGGGAAGCGGCACGCCTGTCCATAACGGATCAAGACAATGAGGAATACGGTGATCACCCTACTTTTAGCCGGACTGCTTACCGGCGGCCCTGCGGCATTTGCTGCGCCGGCATTGACTCCGGATGCCCCGGAGACCCTGTCCGTTTCGGCCCGGAAGAAAAAGAGAGCCCGGGCATATAAAAAACCCCGTAAAAAGAAGTTTCTCGGCATATTTAAAAGAAGAAGCTCCTGCGACTGCCCCAGGCACTGATTCCCGCTCCGGGGCTGCCCTGCGGCTTACAGCCAGTAGCTTATCGCCTGCACAAAAGCTGCGGATCTGGAAAGATTCGCAGCTTTTGTGTATTTTTGCATTTTATAAAGGAGCCGATTTGCTAAACAACGCCAAAACAGACCACAAAATGAAAATCAATGTCCGGGACAGTGAGAAATTTGAAAGCAGGCATCACGGGAAAAGCCCCGCTGAATTAAGACAGATGCTTTCGGAAATCAATGTTTCCTCTATAGATGAGCTGATTGACCAGACCGTACCGGCGAATATCCGCCTGGCAGGAAGCCTGCAGCTTCCGCCGGCAAAGTCTGAGCAGCAGTTTTTGCAGGATTTTAAGAGATTGGCGAGGCAAAACGCAGTTTTCAAATCGTATATCGGGACGGGTTATTACGATACCGTGACGCCCAACGTGATCCTCAGGAACATCTTTGAAAACCCGGCCTGGTATACTGCCTATACGCCGTACCAGGCGGAGATCGCCCAGGGGAGGCTGGAAATGCTGATCAACTTTCAAACCCTGGTGACGGAGCTGACGGGAATGGAGCTGGCGAATGCCTCCCTGCTGGACGAAGCTACGGCAGCAGCGGAGGCGGTGGCCCTGCTTTTCAGTATGAGACCGGCCGATAAAAAGGCCGCGCGTTCCTTTTTTGTGTCGGAGCTTTGCCATCCGCAGACCATCGATGTGCTGAAGACCCGGTCCGCACCCCTTGGAATCGAGATCGTGACCGGCGATCACCGTACCCTGGATCTGACCTCGGACGGGCTTTTCGGAGTGCTGGTACAATACCCGGCCACTGACGGCCAGGTCATAGATTATACTGATTTTATCGCGGCTGCGCACGATCTCCGGATCCAGGTAGCGGTGTCTGCCGACCTGCTTGCGCTTACCCTGCTGAAATCCCCGGGAGAAATGGGGGCAGACATTGTCCTCGGGTCATCCCAGCGGCTGGGCGTACCTATGGGATACGGCGGACCGCATGCGGCATTTTTTGCCTGTAAGGAGGCCTACAAAAGAAACATGCCCGGGCGCATTATCGGGATCTCCGTAGATGCCGAGGGAAACCCGGCCTACCGGATGGCCCTCCAGACCCGGGAACAGCATATCCGGCGGGAAAAGGCCACTTCCAACATCTGCACGGCCCAGGTGCTGCTGGCTGTGATCGCCGGAGCTTATGCCGTATACCACGGCCCGGACGGGTTGAAGCGTATCGCGGCAAGGATTCACGGGCTGACCAGGTTATTTGTCGCAACCGTGGAGAAATTCGGCTATACAGTACTGACCCCCGTGTACTTCGATACGGTTACAATCCGGACCGCTCATGCCGGAAAGCTGAAGGAAGAATCGGTGAAATGGGGCATCAACCTCCGGCATTTCGCTGCCGGGCCGGAGCTGGTCGGGGTATCTTTTGACGGCAGCAAGTCTTTGGACGACGTCATTACCCTGGGCAACGTGTTCGCG
>JBEBSO010000478.1:0-3073 GCA_040394275.1 Telluribacter sp. | reverse complement strand
GTCGTCACGACGACTTCCCCGGCCTGACCGTCCGCCACGGCTTTCCCCTCCTCATCCACCACCTCCAGGATCAGCAGCTCCGGGTTCAGGTGCCCGCCCCGTCCCGCTTCGCATTCGGTAAAGGCCGCACCCATTTCGGTGGAAGCGTAGGTGGAATACAGCCTGACGTCCCATTGGGATACGATGCGCTTGCCGAGCTCATTCAGTGAAAAGTCGGGATTCCGGATCGGCTCTCCGATACAGATGACGGATTTTACGCCGGAAGAATGGTAATCGATTCCCTGCTCCCGGGCATAGTCCAGCAGGCGGGGAATAAAGGAAGGAATGGCAATGAGCACGGTCGGCGAAAATTTCCGGATCGACTCCCATTGCAGGAAAGGTGCACCCGGCCCTACCCGGATCATCCCGGCACCCAGGCGCCGCGCACCCATCCAGTAGGCCAGGCCGGCCATGAAGCGGCGATCCAGCGTCGTCATCAACTGGTAAATGTCCGTGCCGCTTCCGCCTGCACACCGGAAAGAAGCCTCCTCGTTGGCGGCAAGCCGCTCGACATCCGCATGCGTGAGGTAAAACGCCACCGGGTCGCTCAGTGTCCCGGAGGTAGTGACAAAATCCGCCACCTGCTGCTTCGGTACGCAAAGAAAATCATCATTGTGCGCCGCCAGGTCATCCTTTGTCGTAAAAGGCAGCCGCGACAGGTCCGCAGGGGTTTTCAGGGTCGCCGGGCCGATCTCGTTTTCGGCAAACATACGCCGGTAAAAAGCGGATTTCTCCGCGACATAGCCGACCAGCTGCTCCAGCTTTTGGCGCTGGATCTCCGCTATTTCGCCGGGGGTTTTAAAGAGCATCGCATGCATAACTGTCTCGTGGTTTGAAGACGGCCCCGCAGGTCCGCCGGCCGGATCAGGAAAGCCTGTCCCGGAAGCTTTCGTAGCCGTAGGTGCGGATCAGCCGGAAGGTGCCGTCCGTACGGATCATCCCGATCGAGGGAAGGTTAACGCCGTTGAAGGTCGTCGTCTTGACCATTGTATAATGTATCATGTCCTCAAAAATCAGCTTGTCGCCCACCTGCAGGGGTGTATCGAAGGAATAATCCCCCATGTAATCCCCGGCCAGGCAGGTCATTCCGCCCAGGCGGTAGGCGGGCTTTCCCTCCACCGGCTGGTGCCAGGCATTCCTGATGTAGGGCTTGTAGGGCATTTCCAGCGTATCGGGCATGTGCGCGGCGAAGGAAGTATCCAGGATCGCCACCATGATACCCTGGCTGTCGATGATGTCCAGCACCGTGGCCAGCAATACGCCGGTACGCCAGGCGATGGCCGACCCCGGCTCAAGAATCACTTCCAGGTCGTACTTCTCCCTGATCCGGGTGATCAGCCTGATCAGCAGGTCGGTATCGTACCCTTCACGGGTCATCAGGTGCCCGCCGCCCATGTTGAGCCACCTGGCCTGGTGCAGCAGGGAACCGAAACGCTCCTCTATTGCCGCCAGGGTACGTTCCAGCGTATCCGACCCGTTCTCACAGAGCGTATGAAAATGAATTCCTTCGATTCCTTCGGGCAGCTCGTCGGGCAGCTGGTCCCGCGTGACGCCCAGGCGCGAGCCCGGCACACAGGGATTGTACATGTCGGTTTCCACTTCCGAATACTGCGGGTTGATCCGGATTCCCGCCGACACCCGCTTTTCCGGAAAGGCCCGGTTGAATTCCGAAAGCCGGTCTTTGTAACGCGCCCACTGGCTGAGCGAATTGAAAGTGACATGGCTGCTGCGTTCCAGGACTTCGCCGAACTCGCTTTCCAGGTAGGCCGGTATATAGGTATGCGCCCGGCAGCCCATGTAGTCGTTAATCAGCCTGATTTCATGAAGCGAGCTTGCAGTAGCTCCCGACAGGTATTCTTTCACGACAGGAAACACGCTGTACATGGAAAAGCCCTTGAGCGCCAGGATGATCCGGCCCCCGCTTGCCTTCTGTACCCGGTCGATCAGCGACAGGTTGTTTCTCAGCAGCGTTTCCTCCAGGATAAAGCAGGGCGACGGCAGGTTTGAATAATCCATCATGGAAATTATGAAGCGAAGCGCGGTGCGGCTTTCCCTTTGCGACAAATCCGCGCGCCGCGTTTCATGAAAAAGTTCTTTTGCTATTTTTACGGCGTAAATTTAGCTGATTTTAGCAGACAGTTCCCAACGTTTTTACGCAGCACTCTATGCCTTTCCTGGTTTTAGATCTAGAAATGACCGGTCCCGAACCCGGCTGGAACGAAATAATCCAAATCGGGGCAGAACTTTTTACAGACGACTGGCAATCGCTCGGCACCTATCTGCAGAATATCTATCCCGAAAATGAAGAAGCCTTCTCCGTCAAATCCGAAGAGGTGCACGGTCTGTCGCTCGACGACCTGGACGACGCCCCGATGATCTATGACGTGATTCCTGAATTTGAAGACTGGATACGCACCAGGCTCGGCAAGAAGAAGCCCGTCAACGACCTGCCGCTCCACAACCTGGCCGATGTGGTGATCTGCGGGCAAAGCGTTCTTTACGATGTCAATTTTCTCCGGTTTGCCTACCGGCACGAAAAGATGCAATGGCCGTTTTCCAACAAGATGATCGACCTCCACACGGTCTCCTACCTTTTCTTCCGGATCCTCGGGCAAAACGGCCGCCCGATTCCCAAATCCCTGAGCCTCGGAAGCATCTCCCGGTATTTCGGCTTCGACCGGGAGGAGCAGACCCACAACGCGCTGGAGGATGCCCGGCTTACCGCCCACTGCCTGAAAGCCTTCTTCAGCCTGGGCGATCTACTGGTATTCAAACAATAATCCAGCCACTTATACCGGATCAGATGGTCGATTACAATCCCAAGGAATGGATCAATCTCGTCTTCTCCATGACGAAAGCGGATACTTTCCGCAAGCTTTTCCCGCTGATGGTGGTCATCACGCTGTACACCGCGGCCATGGCGATCCTGGTGCGCTATACGCTCGAGAGCTGCCGCACGGCCCTGGTCATGGGGCTCAAGAGCGCGATCTTCTACAAGCCCGTTTCGCCCACCATCGTCATCGACCAGATCACC
>JBEBSO010000477.1:0-3097 GCA_040394275.1 Telluribacter sp. | reverse complement strand
TGAGCTGCTTTCCGGCGTTGTGCGACATATCGGTAATGCTGCTGGCGACATCGGGGCTGTAGATGGCGGCATAGATATTAAACCAGCCCATCATGATGCACAGCAGGTAGATCACGACGGCGATCCAATCCAGGTTCTGCAGCAGGTATTTCTTCTTTTTCTCCATTCGGTTGTAGCTCGTCGGGGATCTGCATTAAAACGTTACCGCCCATTTTCTCTTCTCCCGCCCGGCTCCGTTCCGTTTCCTGAGCGCCTCGGGGGCAGTATTGACAGGCTGCGGCTGCGGCTTCCGGACGGTCGGCAATACGACATTGCCCAGGTAGCTGGTATTGAGGACCCTGTTTTCCAGTTCCTTGTTTTCCGTTTTGCGCTTCAGGTACCTTTCGATAAGCAGGTGGGCAATGGGCGCCGCGGCTGTTCCGCCGAATCCTGCGTATTCTACAAAAACGGCAATGACAATCCGGGGGTCTTCGGCCGGGGCCATGGCCATGTAAATGGCGCTGTCCTTACCCTTCCGGTTCTGCGAGGTACCCGTTTTCCCTGCCACCAGGATGTCCCTGATCTGCTCATACGCCCGTGTGGTTCCGCCGTTGGCCGCGCCGATCATGCCTTCGGTCACCACGTCAAAATGCCTTGTCGATACCCCCGTCTCATGACGTACCAGGTACTGGTCCAGCGGTTTGCGCGAATTGCCTATTCCCGCTACGATGTGCGGGGTATAATAATATCCTTTATTGGCAATGGCTGCGGCGAGGTTGGCCACTTTGATCGGGTTGACAACCAATTCTCCCTCCCCGATACCCATGGAGGCAAAGTTGGAGAATTTCCACTGCTGCTTCCCGTATACCCTGTCGAAATATTTGGAATCAGGCACAAGCCCCCTGCTCTCGCTCGGCAGGTCCACGCCCAGCACCTGTCCGAATCCGAACTTCGCTACAAAATTACGCCATTTTTCCAGGCCCTCCGCGGAGGACTTAAACGAATTTCCCCGCTCGTCACCACTGTAGATGGCCATCCGGAAGACATGATAAAAATACGGGTTGCATGAATATTTGATCCCCGCCGCTACAGATCCTGTAGCCGGGTGATTGTGACAGCCGATCGGTGAGCCCGCATGACCAAAACCCGTGCCCGGCGTGATCACTCCCTCCTCCAGCGCCACCAGCGCCTGCAGGGGCTTAAACGTCGATCCGGGACGATAGGCGCCCATCACGGCCCTGTTTACCAGCGGCTTGTACGGGTTTTGCGCCAGCTTCGCATAGTTTTTTGAAAAGCTCCGGCTGGTCAGGTCCCGCGGGTCGTAGGTGGGCCCGGATGCCATGACCAGGATCTGGCCTGTCTTCGGCTCGATGGCCACCACGCTCCCCACCTTATTGATCATCAGGCTGTCCGCGTATTGCTGGACTTCCAGGTCGATCCCGGTATGGAGATTGTCCCCCGCCACGGCTACCGTGTCCAGCTCCCCGTTTTTCCATGAGCCCTTCACTACACCGCTGGCGTTCTGCATCACGAACTTGACCCCCCGTTTTCCCCGGAGCTGCTCCTCGTAAAACTTTTCGATCCCGCTTTTGCCCACGTAATCCCCGCGCCGGTAGTAAGGTTCCTTCTGCGCTTCCAGCTGGCTTTTGCTGATCTCGCTGACGTATCCCAGCGCATTGGCCATGGAAGCCGAGGCATAGGTGCGCACGGTGCTTTTTATGAAATCGAATCCTTCGTAGTCCACCATGGCATCCTGTATGCTGGCGAATTCCTCCTTGGAAAGCTGCCGGAGAAATGTGAAAGGCTTTACCCTGGAATACTCCCGGGCAGCCTGCATCAGGCTGTCAAATTCCGTACGCTCCATCCCCAGCAGCCTGCATAGTGCAAGCGTGTCCGGGATCTTCACCTTGTACGGGGTCACCACCAGGTCATATACGGACGAGTTATATACGATCAGCTTCCCGTTCCGGTCGTAAATCTGGCCCCGGACGGGAACCTCTATCACGCGCTTGATAGAATTACTGGACGAAGTGATAGAATAGGTATCATCCAGTACCTGCAGATAAAAGAGGCGTAAAACATAAATGAGCCCTACAAATACGAAGACCCCGATTACTACAAAACGACGATTTTCAAGCATTCCTCACGACAATCTGTACCGGTCATTCCGGACACCTACAAATGTACGAGAGCGCAGCCGATTTGTCAAACTACCAACCGGCACCTTTTGCCAAAGTTTTCACCCGGCAAAGGTAATAGTGCGAGGTGATGTAAAGCGTGCTGCCGTCATCTCCCCAGGCGCAATTGGCAGCCAGGTGGCCTGTCTCAATCCTGCCCAGCAGCTTCCCTTCGGGCGAGATAACCACCACACCGCCGGGGCCGGTCGCCCAGAGGTTTCCCCGGGTATCCAGCTTGAAACCGTCGGGCATCCCTTTCAATCCGGCCTTGACGAGCGGGGCCCCGTCGAAATGAACCCTACCCTCCCCGAGATCACCGTTTTCCTTCACCGGGTAAGCCATCCATACCGGCCGCGGCTCGTACGATTGCGCAACATACAGGATCTTCCCGTCCGGGGAAAATGCCAGGCCGTTAGGTCTCAGGAGATCGCTGATGAGCAGGACCACTTCTCCCTCCGGCGTCACCCGGTATACGCCGAAGTGCGGCTGCTCCATGGTCGGGCAGTTTTCCTGTTTGGGCAGACCATAGGGAGGATCCGTAAAATAGTAATTTTTGTTCCCGGGATGCTGCACGACGTCGTTCGGACTGTTCAGCCGTTTCCCCTTGTACCGGTCGGCCAGCGTGATCTTCCCCCCGTTGAGGAACGGCATGGCCGTAACCCGGCGGTCGCCGTGCTCACAGGCGATTAATCTCCCCAGGTGATCGATGGTCAGCCCGTTGCTGCCCGGCTCTGCGCTGTAGGGACCCAATCCCGTATACCCGGAAGGCTTCAGAAATGTCGACAGGCCTTCTTTTTCATGCCACCTGAAAATCGTGTTCTGCGGAACGTCGGAAAAAATCAAAAATCCGCCTTCCCGAACCCAAACCGGCCCCTCCGACCATACAAACCCCGAAGCCAGCACCTCGACTGTGGTACCTGCTGCTACAAGCTGTTCGAATT
>JBEBSO010000476.1:0-3105 GCA_040394275.1 Telluribacter sp. | reverse complement strand
GGACAGCAGTCCCGACAGGAGCCAGTAATGGTTCTTTTTGGCTGTTTCCATTTTATTGAACCGGCGGTTGGAGGTAATATTTTTCTACAAGATCCCGGACTTCCCCGTCTGATGCAGCGTGGTAGATTACTGCGTCCGAAAATTGGGGATAAAGCTTTTCGAAGCACCTGAAATGATGCTCGGGGCCTTTTTTCGACAGGATGATGTTGGTGCCGCCGAAATAGCTGGCCAGGGTGGCGGTACCGCCGTGTATGGACAGGAATTTCGTTGCATTGGCATAGACCTGCAGCTGCAGGTGATTGAAGCTGGCAGCCTTCCCCCTGTTTTCCGCGTACAGGTCTTCCATCAGGATTACCCCCGGGAACTCAGCCCTGATCCAGTCATATTCATTGAGATCGTAGATATCGCTGTTGTCCATGGTGATGTTCTGCGGCCGGGGGCGGTTGTATACGATGCTGTAGTCATTCCCCAGCCTGGTAAACAGGTAAGACAGGAGCCCGATGCTGAAAAAGCTGATGGGCGGCTGCCCCCATTCCATGTTGTAGCGGTTGGCCACTACCAGCAGCGGCTTTTCAAAAAGGTATACATCGTTCCGGTATTTTGCCTTCAGGGGAACCTGCGCCCATTTGCCGATGTCATAGTCCTGGCTGTAGAGGATTCTCGGGATCTCGAAATTGTAGTTGCCTTCATTGGTACGGATGTCGAAGGTCTCCTCGTGATCGGGCGAAAAAAAATAGAGCTCGCGCGTATAGCGTGACGATTGCGTCTTCATCAGGGTGCCGTTCAGGTAGTGCCAGTAAGCGAAAGGAAGCACAAACTGCAGCTCCGGGGCAAACTCTCCCTGGAAGGAGATCGATTTGTACCTGCGCTTCACGACGTAATCCCTGAAAAAATACTTCCACTGTACCAGCTGACAACGGAAAGTATCCCGGTAAAAATATTTTAATCCTTCCGGTACCGTGCCGTACCTGAGCAGCACAGCCAGGCTTAACAGCTTATTCAACAATTTGACAAACATAACTCAATTCCGGTTTAAGGGGGTCTGCGGCGGACGATCCAGGCGTCCGCAAACGACGATCAGCGATATCGCCAGGTAAAAATTGATGCTGGAAGGAAACTGCACCAGCGCTTCCTGGGGATAGTTGCCTATTCCGAGCACAAAGATAACCAGGGTCATGGCCAGGCAGTATGATTTCAGCTCCGGGTTCCGTATCCTGTAGAACTTGTCAATACCCGTGTTCAGCATCGTAAAAACCAGGCAGCAGAACAGCAGGAGCCCGATCCACCCGAGCTCCACGGCCACCCGGAGATAGCCGCTATCCGGCGGAAAGCCGGCCAGGAAGCTTCCCGGCGAAAACCGGACCCCCCACATGCCCGTCGAACCCAGGCCCCCGCCCAGCGGATGCCGCTGTATATCAGGTTGAATTTTTTTGTGGTTGAGCTGCCGTACATTAAACGAGGCGTCTGTCGACGGCTTAAAGGCTGTCTGAAACCGGTACAGGGTCGGATTGGACGTAGGAACCAGGATGAGCACGCCCAATACGAGCGCGGCTCCCGTCATAAACACCAGGATGGCCCGGTTGAACCGCAATATCCCGAACAGCGCCAGCCCGGCGGGAATCAGCACATAAGCTCCTCTCGTACCCGAATAAAGCATGCTGCCCAGGTAGGTACAGGCCAGTACCGCGAGCACAATTCTTTTGGTCGCCGAAACCTTTCCCGAAGCGATCGCCAGGCAGATCATGGTAGCCGCCGCCATATTGTAGGAAAAAGCCACAGGATCGGAAAATATGGAATACTTGCGCCAGTGCCCGTCGATATAAAGCAGGCTGGTCAGCAGGGGATCCGAGCTCATGTGCGCAAACTCCGATTCCTTAAACCCGATAAATTCCTGCTTCAATGCGTACAGCGCTCCCATGAAAGCGAAAGCGAGCCAGGTATGGATGACCGTCCGTACAAACCGCAGCGAACGGACCTGGTAGAGAAACACGAAATACATCAGCATGACGACTGCTACGGACCGGACCGTATAGACCCAGGCCATGCGGGATTCGGCCCACGGGTTAAAAACCTGCAAAAGGTTATAGCCGATCCAGGCCAGGATCAGGTAGCTGACCGGGTTCCGGAAAATCCCCCACTCCGGCCGGGCCTTCTGCTGCATCAGGAAGCCCAGGATCAACAGGCCCTGGATACCGTCCAGGAGTGTTCCCAATGGGAAATCGATGCCCATCCGGATAAAATAAAAAAGGAAAAAAGCCATAAACATCAGCAGGAGGATGCCAAACCGGGGGTATACCACCACCGCATAGGCCACAGGAAGCCCTGCGCAGGCGGCGATCACCAGCAGCCCGGCTTTCAGGCCGGCTGCGGCGATCGCCGCGCTTATACCCACTCCCGCCAGTACCAGCAAAACAACACCGGGTGTATTGCCCAGCTTTTCGGTCCGGAGCCATCGCCTCAGCTTGTCCCGGCCGGTTTCCATTTTCAGCACATCTGGCGAATGTCCTTCCTTCATCAGAAAAACAGGATTTTGAAGAAGAACGCAAAAACACTTACAAACGCAACGATCAACGCAAGCGCCCTCAGGAACGGTGCTGCCGGGCGACGGTCGCCAGACGCTTTTTTGGGATCGGCTACGGTTTCCTTCGGGTATATTTTCATAGCTGCCGGCTTTCGGGCATCCGTTCGGCGGGCGCGCTTCCCTCCCGGGTAGCGACCGTGAGCCTGCGGCTGCTCAGTGATTTGAATAAAGCCCTGACCTGGTAAAAGACAAATGCCGGGATGCCGTACAGAGATCGTATAATCCGGGGATCGGCTTTGGAACAGACCAGCGAGACCACAAAACCCGTAATAAACAGGAAGAAACCCGACAGCCAGCCTCCTGCGTACTGCGGAAACCAGCACAGGCTGACAAGCATCAGCAGTCCCGACAAACCCAGGAAAATAAACAACGGCGGCCGCAGCAGTACCAACCCGAACAAAAACTGGTTCCAGCTCAGGTTTCTGAGCCCCTTTCCCATCAATCCGAACCCGTAGGAAAACTAGCGCCTCCAGGGATGAATCCAGCGGGCCCGCTGGTTGACCGGCTGAGCGGGGGCGGCGGTC
>JBEBSO010000475.1:0-3105 GCA_040394275.1 Telluribacter sp. | reverse complement strand
ATCAGCACCTTGTTTACCTTCTTTCCTTCCGGACCGGTCTGGTGGGTAACCAGCACCTTCCCTAAAATATTCTTCGAAATGGTGCGAACGTCTTCCACTGATTTGGCAAGCGCCACCCCACGCTGCTCGCTGCCGGCAATTTTACCCTTTCCGCGTCCTCCCGCATGGATCTGGGATTTGACAACATACCATTTGGTACCTGTCTGGTCGCTGAGGCTGCGGGCCACTTCCACTGCCTTATCCGGCGTATCAGCCACTATCCCCTCCTGAATCCTTACACCGTACTTTTTTAAAATGCTTTTACCTTGATATTCGTGAATATTCATGAGTTAAGAAATATAAATGTTGGTTAGTACAACCGAAAGCAAAGACGTATGCTCCCCGCTTTTCAATTGAGCGGCAAATTAACGAATTAATCAAAATGCCCGGCAGTTTTTTGGAATATAATAAAAGCATCACATGCAAATTCCTTACTTCCCGGCTCTGGTTTTTACTTTCGTCTCCCCCTTCATGCCCGCCTTCCGTTGCCCCGGATCCTGCGACCCGCAGGGGTATTTCCCGTCTCCGCAAATCAGGTACCCGGCACGTAATATTAACCTGGATTAATTCCGGATTGAGCCTGAAGAAAGAAAAACAGTAAAATCAGCTTAACTTCGTCACACAAAAAAACCGTTATTCCTAAAGTAAACCGACAGCAGTAAGTTGAAGTTGTATAAAGGATTGGTGACCGCCATTGTATCCGGCCTGCAGGAAATATTCATCAGGCAGAGGCAGGCGGACCGCGTAGTAGAACAAATGCTCAGGTCCAACAGCAAATGGGGCGCCCGCGACCGGTCATATATCGCCGAAAACACCTATGAAATCGTGAGATGGTGGCGCCTGATCCTCCACCTGTCAGAAACCGGCGGCCCTCCGCAGCCCGAACAATTCTGGCAGCTCTTCGGGGTCTGGCAGCTGATCAAGCCCGTACACCTTTCCGGGGAACCCGCCGCCGCGCTGCCCGACTGGATCGAATTTTCCGAGATCAACCCGTCCCGGGTCCTGAGCAGGTATAAGCAGGCCCGGAAAATCCGGAAAATTGCGCAATCCATCCCGGATTGGCTCGACGAAACCGGTATAAAGGAGCTCGGACCGGAAACATGGGAGGCGGAGATCACAGCCATGAACCGCACGGCGCCGCTTACCCTCCGGGTCAATACCCTGCTCTCCGACGTGCCCCGGGTCAGGGAAATATTCGGCACCGACCGGACAGTGACCATCCCCGACCTGCCCACCGCGGTGGTCCTGCTTAAAAGACAGAATGTCACCCAGCTTCCGGGCTTCAGGATGGGCTTCTTCGAAGTGCAGGATGCCGGTTCCCAGCTGATCGCCCCTTTCCTGGGAGCTGAGCCCGGCCATACGGTCATCGATGCCTGTGCGGGTGCCGGCGGCAAGACGCTCCACCTCGCGGCGCTTATGCAGAATAAGGGGCGGATTCTTTCGATGGATGTGGACAAACACAAGCTGATCGAACTGGAAAGAAGAGTACACCGTAACGGGGTAAAGATCGTCCGGACAGCCCTGATAACGTCTGCAAAAGTGATCAGGGAACACTGGGAAACTGCAGACAGGTTGCTGCTGGACGTCCCCTGCTCCGGGCTCGGCGTGCTGCGCCGCAACCCCGACGCCAAATGGAAGCTGAAGCCTGAATTCCTCGACAGCGTCCGGGCCACGCAATGGAAAATTCTCAGCAGCTACAGCAAAATGGTAAAGAAAGGCGGCAGGATGGTCTACGCTACGTGCAGCATCCTGCCCTCCGAATCTGAAGACCAGGTAGCGCGGTTTCTCGGGGCCGGCGGCAACGCCTGGAGACTCATTTCCGAAAAACGTACCTCGGTAGCCCGGGATGGGCATGACGGCTTTTATATGGCCCAGCTGGAACGCTTTTGACCTGTTTCCGGGTTATACAGGCATGGACAGCACAACTTTTGGTTCAAAAAATACCTTCCACGGCTTTTTTCTATGATCAATCCGGACATCAGGCTGATTGCCAGCGATATGGACGGAACACTTCTTAATTCCAGCCACCGGCTCAGCGACAAATTCTTCCCGGTATTTCACCAGCTCCGTCAACACGGGATACGTTTTGCGGCGGCAAGCGGACGGCAGTACTTCAACCTGCGTAAGATTTTCCAAGCGGTAGAAAACGACGTCATTTTCGTAGCGGAGAACGGCAGCTACGTAGTTTTCCGGGGACAGGAGCTGCTCGTAGCAGACCTGGAAAAAACGGTGGTCCGCCAGTTTATCAGGCGCGGAAGAAAAATCCCGGGCGCCTACCTGATCCTCTGCGGAAAGAAAAAGGCCTATATCGAAAATACCGACCCCGCCTTCATGGCGCACATGAACCTTTATTTCGAAAAATACGAGGTCGTGCCGGATCTCATGCAAGTGTCTGACGACCAGTTTCTCAAATTTACGGTCTGCGACCTGGCGGGCTCCGAAAAAAACAGCTATCCTCATTACAGGGATTTTGAAAACTCCTTCCAGGTAAAAGTTTCGGGAGATCTCTGGCTGGATATCTCGCATTCGCTGGCCAACAAGGGGCGGGCTCTGTCCCTGCTGCAGGAAAAGTACGCGATCGGCCGGGAACAGACCCTGGTATTCGGGGATTACCTCAACGACCTGGAGATGATGCGGCAGGCCCATTTCTCCTATGCCATGTCCAATGCGCACCAGGAAGTGAAGAAAGCCGCCCGGTTTGTCACCGGGAGCAATGACGAAGGCGGCGTGATTACCGTGCTGGAGAAGCTGCTGCAGCGCCTGGAACAGCCCGGTTTCATCCGCGTATAAGCTGACGCATCAGCGGCGGCTTTTTTTTGGACACATTATTTCCAATATTTGCCTGCAGGATCATACCACTAAATCTGTCTATCGCTATGCCCCTATTGACCGCGAGGAATATTACCCGTTCATACGGTACCATTCAGGTGCTCAAAGATATCAACCTCGAGATCAGGCAGGGAGAAGTAGTGGCTATCGTAGGGGCGTCAGGTGCCGGAAAAAGCACGCTGCTGCACATCCTCGGCACGCTGGACAGGCCAGACAGCGGCTCGGTGATCATCGGGG
>JBEBSO010000474.1:0-3115 GCA_040394275.1 Telluribacter sp. | reverse complement strand
GGAAAGAAAATAGGTGCTTCTTTCGTCACCGCCGGAGAAAGATACGTCGTTCTGCAGGTTCAGGCCGGTCTGGAACAGGTTGAGACGGGGGTCGGATGCGCTGGCCGCATAGATCCGCTCGGGCTGCGTTCCATCCGGGAGGGGAAGCCCGAAGGGCCTCGATGTCCCGTCGAAGAGGGGACCCCACGATTCGAACTGCACAGGGTCATAGTTGCCGTTGGTACCCTGACCGAACCGGTCCTGGTATTTGGGCAGCAGGTATACATTGGAGAAGGTAGTCGTGTTGCTGAGCGTAACCACGCCGCGTCCCTGCTTGCCGGATTTGGTGGTGATCATGATCGCCCCGTTTACGCCCTCCGAGCCATAAAGCGCGGCAGCGTTGGCGCCCTTCAGTACGGTGATGCTCTCGATGTCATTGGGGTTGAGACGCCCGATAGAAGGAACCGGCATCCCGTCGACAACGTAGATCGGCTCGTTGGCGCCGCGGCCGTCGATGCCCGAGTTGCGGCTGAGCGAACGGTTGCCGCGCAGCGTAATCTGGATCTGCGGGTCGACTTTGCTGTCGTACATGTTGATTCTCAGCCCGGACACTTTGCTGCTGAGCCCGAATATCGGGTTGATGGTCTTGCCCTGGTTGAGCGACTCGTTGCTGACCACCTGGGCGCTTGCCCCCAGCTCCCGGGCCGAGCGCTTGATGCCCAGCGCGCCGGTGACGACGATCTCGGAGAGCTGGTTGAAATTTTCTTCCAGGCTGATCTCGTAATTCCGGCGGTTGTCGACTTCGATTTCTTTGCTGGTGTAGCCGATGTACGAAATGATCAGCACGTCTCCGGGCCGGGCCGGCAAACGGAACGCGCCGTCCTTATCCGTATGTGTGCCCCGGTTGGTTCCCTTAAGGGTCACATTGGCCCCGGGCAGGGTGGAGTTGGTTTGTGCGTCCGTGACCACTCCACGCACCCCGTGCTGCTGTGCAGACAGATCGGGGGCCTGGAGCGTGCATAGAAAAAGGATAAATAGTATTTTCCTCATGATATGGGTTGTGTTAAAGTGAAGCAAATTGTTTTGGAAGTTGGTAATTGAACCGGGAAATGGTAATATTGTACTTTGATTAAATTTATACATTGTCTAAATAAAATTATTGGGCAAAGTTAGATCAGCCCGCGCATCGAAAATGACCATTGAGGGAGAAATGATAACGGCAGCAGGAGAATTGGCGGATCTTCAGACTAATGGAAAGTTTGATATTGAAAAAGTACAAAATTTTACCCTTAAGACCCGGCCTACAGGCGGCATCCTCGATGAGCGTCTTAGCCGTGTGCCCGGGGAAGAGGGCGCCGGGTACCTGACAAAGACCGTGGTAAGCGGGATGTGTGTGGCATATGCCAGCCTGCAGTTGAACCAGCGGTCTCTGCTGGTGTTTAAAAGCACGCAGCCGGTCGTCCAGATGTTCTTTGCGCTCCATTACCGCGGACGTCACGGCCTCCGGGAGGATGCAGGCACCCAGGTGCCTTTCGAAGAGCCTGCCCATAATCTCTACCTGTTCCAGCCCGGATCTATCGTATCGGAGCTGCCGGCTTATGCGCAGGCGGAGGTTTTTTCCGTATCCCTGAGCGTGGAGACGTTTATGGATCTGCTGCCGGAGGCAGACGCGGTGAAGGACCGTTTTCTCAGGTACCTGAAAGGCCAGGTCAGCGGTTGTCTCCGTCGGGAGCATTTTCCCCTGACGCCCAAAATGACCGCAATCGTGCATGAAATCATAGGAAATAAATACGGATGCAACATCAAAGCTTTGTTTCTGAAAGCCAAGATCATGGAGCTTCTCGCGCTGCAGCTCGAGCAGTCGGTGGAGTCTGCGCAGCGGAATACGGAGGGTTTGCTGAAAAAGGAGGATCTTGAAAAAATCTATCTTGCCCGGGAGATTATGCTCGAGGACCTTTCCCGGGAATTTACCCTGAAAGGGCTCGCGCGCCGGGTGGGAACCAATGAGTTCAACCTGAAAAAGCATTTCAAGCAGGTGTACGGAAAGACGGTTTTCGGGTACCTCCACGAATACAAGATGGAGCGGTCGAAAATACTGATTACCGAAGGCGGGGAGAAGATCGGGGACGTGGCCATCCAGATGGGCTACAGGTACCCGTCGCATTTCACGGCGGCTTTCCGTAAATATTTCGGCGTGCTTCCGAAACAGCTGAGGCACCAGGTATTTTTGCTGGGAGGCATGATCGCCAAGCTGGAAGAGGCGGTATGGATGCTGATGGAAACAGCCCGGCCGGAGGCGCTGCTTTAGGTACAGATTTCTGCCTTTATGTTAGGAAAAGTCATGGAATTTGTGCATATTTGTAAAATAGGGTATTAAGAAAGGACTATGGAAAGCGCGAATTCCTTCCGGCCGGCTGGTGGTTTTCGGGGTGCGGATGCACTTGCGAAGAAGATGGCTGGTACCCGGAAGTTTCCCTGCTTTTGCCGTTGTCCCTATTCTATTTCAAATTTTAAGGACTTTAATACTTTTTCCCCGGATATCTGCTGCATTTCTTGATCCGGGGGTAGTTTTCCCATCTGATTATTGCTTTTTCTGACCGTCCCGCGGGCGAAGCGGGGTCCTTTCCGGGCTCCTGGCCGGGTGACGGATCATCTTTTTTCTTTCATTAAATTTAAACATCATGTACAACAAAAAGAATCCGGTCATACTGGCTGAAAGCGATTTCCGCGTTATTAAACAGTACGTGGAGAATCTTCGTCTCGGCGTTCCCAATAGCGAAATGTCGTTGACGCATGAGTTGAACAGGGCGAAAGTGGTTCAGGAGGAAAAGCTTTCTCCGGATACGGTGCGGCTTAACTCGAAGGTTCGGGTGAAGGAGGCAGAGAGTAAGAGGGTTCTCGATTTTACCATTGTCATGCCTGACAGGGCGGATATCAAAGAAAACAGGATATCGGTGCTCACGCCGATGGGTTCCGCGCTGATCGGGCTCAAAAAGGGCGATAAGCTGGAGTGGAAGATGCCGGCCGGTATGAAAAAGCTCGAAATCCTGGAGGTGAGCTGGGCCGACTGATGCGCAGGGCTACGTACGGTAAAAGCGGGCCGCGAACGATCAGGTATGGCACCTGATCGTTCGCG
>JBEBSO010000473.1:0-3130 GCA_040394275.1 Telluribacter sp. | reverse complement strand
GCGCAGGCATGGAAGCGGCGGCGGGAAGACGCGGAAACGTACGTCCTTCACCCCGCCGGCAGTCAGGCCACCTCACTTTTTCGGCTTACCTCTCCCACGTGCTGGGCTACAATCTCCGCCACCTTGACCGTCTGGTTGTCTTTGTTCTGGTACTGCCGGTAGTTCAGGCGACCTTCCACCATCAGCAGCTTACCCTTGGTTACCAGCTCCCCGCATGAATCCGCCAGCTTACCCCAGGCGGTAATGGTATGCCAGGAGGTGTTACGGATGTTTTCCTTATTCCGGTTAACGTACGACTCATTGGTGGCAAGCGTGAAGGTGATCATGCGGCTGCCTTCGAATTCCCTTACCTGGATGTCCTGTCCTACATTCCCTATCAATTTAACTACATTCATAATCTTCAGTTCGTTTAAATGTTACCATAAAACCGGCTTTCCCGTCCCGGTTGCCTCTGCCGGATACGTATTTCCCGTATCCGTCCGGCCGCTGCGGCTCTTCTCGGTTAAATTCTTTCCTCGCGAACGAACTTCAACTCAAGAAACAGCTCGATAGCAGCCCCGGACCAGAACACGACCTCCCACCTCCGCGACACCGCCGGGTCGGCTTCGAAAATAAGCACCAGGCCTGCATACACAGTCAGAGGCATCACTAAAGCCATCATTAAAATTGCTTCTCTTTTCGTCATGACAAGTTGATTTATACGGCGACCGGCCTCCGACTCCACATCAGCAGCTACAGTGCCTGACCTCAAAATCCACGCATAACTCCATCGAAATCCAACCACCTGCGACAGGAGCTTCAGCGCCACCCCCTCCCGCCAAAACCGGTGGTAACCGGCCCGGTATCCGCAGCGGATACAGACCTTCGCAGTACGTCATGTTATAACAGTACAAATATAGACAGCGGGTTTTCCCGGGTAAAAAAAGAAATACCTCAGAATCACGGCGCTTTTACCTCAAAAAATGAGGCAGGCAAGCTACCTTAAAACGGGGAATCCCTTGTCCCGAAAAGACACCGGTACGGTACGAACAGCCCCCGGACCGCCCTTTCCCGGCGTCAGAATCCCGTACCAGTAAAACAGCAGGTCCCGGTGCTGGCCTGCGAAAAGATTCAGCTCACCAAACCCGGGCAGGTGCAGCTTCCGGCTGATCCGGTTCTTGTTGTTGTGAACGCTCTTGGGCTCGATGCACAGCTGATCGGCAATCTCCGGCACGGACTTTTTTTCCGATAGCAGCAGCAGAACCGCCCATTCCCTCAGCGTAAGCTTACCCAGGTAGGGATTGGGCAAAAAGGCGGACCTCATAGAGAGGTGATGAAGCGGGATGATTTTTTGGTTCATCTTAAATACATTTAGTGTGAGTATGAAGAATTCTTTTTTCCCGCCACCTGCCCATATGGGAGGGCCGGGAAAAAAGTTGAGGCTACAAATTAGCTAAATAATTGATCATCTGCAAGATGAGCCGCGGCTTTATACCCGCACTTCCACGATCTGCAAAAAAAAAATTCTATCTCCGGAACCGATTTCCGTACTACTTGCTTATATTTGTGAAAGTGAAATAAATTTTAAATTTTCAGATTCAGTCATTAAGGCAATGTCAGGTTTATATTGTACTTCATGGTGGTGGCAGGTTTCTTCTGAAAGGATGAACGCATAGCCCTATGTAAGTGTCATGTAACGAATATACATACCAGAAGCGGCTCGCTGTTCATCCTACAGCGAGCCGCTTTTTTTATTCGCAAAAATCAAAATCAACAGCCCAGTCAATAGTGATTATTCAAATTCAGGTTAAATGTACACTTTCCCGATTCTAACCAGACACAAAAAACTCCTGGCAGATACGCTGACCCCTGTATCTATATATCTGAAACTCCGTGACCGGTTTGTCAACACCATTTTGCTTGAAAGTTCTGATTATCATGGTCACGCCGATTCTTTCTCCTATATATGCTGTGACCCGGTAGCTTTTTTCAGGATCAACAACAGCCGGGTCGAGCAGAAATTCCCTGACGGTTCTGCAGATACGTTCACCCTTGACCATCCCAGGGATGCGGTTTCCTGTCTCCAGAAATTTGCCGAGCGGTTTGCTCCTGAAAACCCGGCGCAGTTTCCCTTTATCACCAACGGCCTGTTCGGGCACATCACGTACGACTCGGTCACTTACTTCGAGGATATACAACTCCGGGACGCCGACCCGGAAACCGAAATCGATCAGGTCTTCTACCAGGTATACAGGTACGTGATCGCGATCAACCATTTCAAAGACGAATTGTATATATTCGAGCATCAATACGGGGACAACGGCGCCACCGAGGGCATCGAGCAGCTGGAGATCATCATCCGGAACCGCAACTATCCGACGTATGACTTCAAGGTGACCTCGCCGGAAGCTTCGAATGTAACGGATGAGGAAATGCGCACGGTCATCCAGAAATGTATCCGGCATTGCTTCAGGGGAGATGTCTTCCAGATCGTACCCTCCAGGCGGTTCAGCCGGAAATACAAAGGCGACGACTTCAACGTCTACCGGGCCCTCCGCTCCATCAACCCATCTCCCTACCTCTTCTATTTTGATTACGGCAATTACAAAATATTCGGCTCTTCCCCGGAAAAACAGATTTTTATCAAAGACAGGCAGGCTGAAATCCACCCGATCGCCGGTACTTTCCGGAGGACGGGCGACGACCTGGCCGATACGCTTGCGGCCAGCCTGCTCAAAGAGGATCCCAAGGAAAGTGCCGAACACGTCATGCTGGTAGACCTGGCCCGGAACGACCTGTCCAGGAGCTGCCATTCGGTGAAAGTCGAAACCTACAAACAGGTGCAGTTTTACTCCCATGTGATCCACCTGGTCTCGAAGGTGACCGGCCAGATGAAGCCCGGGACCAACCCGCTGCAGCTCGTGGCCGATACTTTCCCGGCAGGTACGCTGTCGGGCGCACCCAAGCACATGGCCATGACGATTATCAACGAGCTCGAAAATACCAACCGGAGCATCTACGGGGGCGCGATCGGGTTTATGGATTTCAATGGTGATTTCAACCATGCCATCGCCATCCGGACTTTTCTGAGCAAGAACAATACGCTCTATTACCGGGCGGGGATGGGCGTGGTCGCCAAATCCGACGTCGA
>JBEBSO010000472.1:0-3145 GCA_040394275.1 Telluribacter sp. | reverse complement strand
AAATTGGAAGCACGAATTCAACACTTTTCGAGTCGATTTGGTTATTAAAAAAACCGATATCCGCATGATTTTACCAGATATACCGAATAATATTCGGCAGCCTGCCTGTCGCTATTTTCTTACCATATCCAGGTATTCAAAAGAATACAGGTGCCGCTCATCTGCAGGATGCAGCTCCCTGCGCACCACCTCCCATTGCGACGGATCCGGGATTTCAAAATAAGTATCTCCTTCCAGCTCCGCATGGACCTCTGTCAGGTAAATCCGGGAGACCAGCGGAAAAGCCTGCCGGTAAATTTCGCCGCCTCCTATTACAAATATCTCCCCGCTGCCCGGCGCTTCTTCCGCCAGCGCAAGCGCAGCCTCCAGCGAATCCACCCGCACCGCTCCTTCAGGACTGAAGTCGGGATGGCGACTGATTACGATATTGGACCGGCGGGGCAGCGGTCTGCCGAGCGATTCGAAAGTCTTGCGGCCCATCACTACGGGATGACCGGATGTCATTTTTTTAAAACGGCGGAAATCGTCGGGCAAATGCCACAACAGCTCGTTTTCAAGGCCGATCGCCCCGTTACGGGCTGCCGCTACGATAATCGATATATTCATATTTCAGATCCGGGCAGCGCCCCCGGGCAAAAGGCGGCGGACATGAACGACCGCCGCCGGGTACGACCGGCAGCCATACCGGCCGGAGCGGCGCTCCCCTTTTTACGTTTACAGGTTCAACCTGCGAATCTACACATTCAGGTGATAAACCAGCAGCGGGATACGGGTCGTGATGACCAGTTTTTTCGTCACGCTGGGGTTAATGATAAACTCTTCCAGGAATCCGCGGTGCCGCGCGGACACGATCAGCAGATCGGCATGAATTTCCTCGCAATAATCTTCGATCCCCCCGCGCACCGAGCCTGCGCTCCGGATAACGATCTCCTTTTCGTCCAGCTCAAACTCGGCATTGATCTGCTCGATATACTGATCATCGTCCTGGATGTCCGGCTGCTCCAGCGCATTGATCTTCACCAGCGACAGCCTGCTGCCCAACGTCCGGCTCAATCCGAAAACCTTTCGCAGTATGTCGTTCTCCTCGTATTCGAGCTGTGTCGCGTACACCACCTCCCGGAATGACTTCAACACGGCCTGCGGCGGGATTACCAGCACCGGGCAGGGTGCGTCAAGCGCAATTCCCGTTGCCGCGCTCCCGATCAGCTTATCCAGGAATCCACCCTTTCCCGTACGACCGATCACGATCAGGTCCGCTTCCAGCTCCTTCGCTTTCCGGATCACAGTGGAATGGATGCCTCCCGTCTCCCACAACCCCTCGGCTTCGTATCCCTCGGCCTGCAGCCTGCTTACAAAAGAATCCAGCTGGTTTCTCATGGCTGTCTCCAGCTCATCGCCAAGCGGGATCGTCCCTGTTCCTACCGGTATGGTCATATCCGGTACATAGGGCTGAAAAGCATGGAAAATAAAAAGACGTGCATTTGTTTCGTCCGCCACCATCCGGGCGGCAGTCAGGGCTTTCTCGGCATTTTCCGAAAAATCAATAGGAACCAGTATCTTTTTCATATCAAAGGCGTTTTTTGCTGAAACAATTGAAAGCGTTAAATACGTCATTATTAAGCACACGCAATGTTATGCTTTTGTAAAATCGCAGGTCTGCTCCCCGGACTTCCGCCGGCAATTAAACACGCGCCGCGTACTGGAAAAATGAGGTCAGTCAACCGGAAATATGATTTTCAACACCGGAAGCCGGTCCTTACCGGCCCGGTAAAAACAACAGCAAAAATCAGGCCATCCCCTGCTAAGGCGCCAGGCGCCTGAACCGTATCTTACCGCCCGCCTTCAGCTCCGCCCGGACCATCCGGCCTTCCCGGGAGACAACACGGTCACCGCCGGCGGTGACTTCGTACCGGTCAAACGGCAGCCGGACCGCCAGTACACCGCCACGCCCGGCCTCCACCTCCACTTCTTCTCCCGATGGGCTTTTCCTGGCGCTGACCAGGAAGTCCCCCTGGGCCCTGAGGTGGCGGAAACCTACCTCCTTCCAATCTTCCGGGATCGCCGGGAAAATCTCGACACGACCTGCATGGCTCTGGAGCAGCATCTCCTGGATACCGGCGGCAAACGCAAAATTCCCCTCCAGGGTAAAGGGCCTGTACGTAAATTTGGAATACCCCAACCCGGTCTGGTCCCCGTTGACGTGAAAGCCGTTGGGCAGGCAGAAGGCGCGGGCAAATATCGAAAGCGCCTGCGCGGCCCCGGCTCCGTCCCTGGCGCGTGCCTTCAGGTTGCCCAGCCAGGCATAGGAATAGCCGACCCAGTAATCCGGCCCGACCCGGTCCAGCATCGCGATGGTATTGCGTATGATGGTCTGCGCTTCCTCGCCGTCCTCCCATTTGATCAGGCCGAGCGGATGAATGGCCATTACATTTGAAAAATGCCTGTGCGAATGGGCATAGGCCAGTGACGGGGCAATCATGAGCTCCCGGTGGTCCGACAGCGCGTAGCCGCCCAGCTCCGCCGACCGCTTTTGCCAGTGTTCGGCTTCACCGGTAAGCCCCAGCTCCCCGGCCAGCTCCGAAGCAGTGGAAAAGGCGAATTTCATCAGCGCCAGGTCATAATTGGTGTTGTCCGGGAACCAGGCCGTTACCCGGTTGTCATTGATTTCGGGGCTCGAGCTGATGGGCAGCTTTCTTTTGCCGGCGGCATCCGTTACCGTCACCTGTTCCAGGAAAGTGCAGGTCTCCCGGAACCAGGGATAGGCCTTTTCCCGGAGGAATTTCCGGTCCATGCTGTACCTCCATTGCAAATAATAATGGTGCGCCAGCCAGGCCGAAACGGTGGGAGACAACGAATAAGGTACCCACCCGCCCATTTCGGAGCCGTCAAGCGTAGTGACGCCCGGAACGGCCAGTCCCTCCTTTTCAAAAAACAGCCGGGTATAGCGCCTGTAATTTTCCTTGTTTTCTTCCAGGTGATCGATGAAACCCATGGTCTCTTCCAGGTGATTGGCGCCGTACCCGGGCCAATAGCTCAGCTGGGTATTGAGGTCGTGGTGAAAGTCCCCCTTCCAGGGCGGAATCCGCCCGTTGTCTGCCGTCCATACTGCCTGGAGTGAGATGGGCGGCGCGCCCCTGCCCCTGCC
>JBEBSO010000471.1:0-3148 GCA_040394275.1 Telluribacter sp. | reverse complement strand
CAGCGTTTTCTGCCGCTGACCGTCATCGATGCCCGTCATCTTGGCCTGCTCCGATTTGTCGTTAAATACCTGGACCTTGGAAACTGCTTCGGCAGGCAGGTTTTTGGTGGCCATTTTCGGATCGTCCCCAAAAAAGCGCTTGCCGTCGACTGTCACCCGCTGGACCGTCTCTCCCTGCGCCCTGATGCTCCCGTCCTGCTCGATCTGCATGCCCGGAAGGCGCCGCAGCAATTCCTCCACCGACGATCCGGGCGGCACCTTAAAAGAGGCGGCATTGTACTCGACAGTATCGCCGCGGATGCTCAACGGCGCTCTCGCCGTTTTGATAACCACTTCCATGAGCTCTTTCTGAAGCATCTTCAGGGGAATTTCCCCGAGATCCACCACCTCCTGGCCGCCGGGCTGCACCAATACCTGGTGGGGCAGGTACCCGACTGCAAAAATTTTAAAAAGCACATCCTGGCGCTTCAGGCTTTTAAACTCCACCAGTCCCGCCGCATTGCTCCGGCTGTAGGTCACCAGTGAAGAATCCTTCGGCAGCATGATCATGACGTTCGCTTCGGGCAGCTGCTTCCCTACCGAGTCCAGTAAAACCGCCCGGAGGCTGAACCGGCCGGAAACCTGCGAAAAAGATGGAATAAAGCAGAGTAAAAACAGGGGTGTAAGAAGTGATTTTTCAAGGTACAATGAGCTTGGTGGTTGGAGTCTTTCGCTGATAAAGACAGCACTTGCCGCCTCCGGGTTGCACGGAGCGCACTTTAAATTTTACGGGCAGCTTCGCAGTCGCTTATCATGGCCCGAATTTGCACTATTTTTTTATAAATTTTAAACTTTCTCCAACTAATTACCCAAAAAATATGGTATACATCCGTCCGCCTCTCACCGGCGCCCGGCCGTTGCCCCGGTATGCCGGCGCCTCGCCGGGGATTCAGCTCTGGCGGACGCTGGGTCTGAACACCAGCTTTGTCCCCATTACCTCGGACTGCACATGTACGCAGGCGCCGTTCCGGTAAGTATACAACGTCTTCTTGCCGTCAGGAAGCTTCAGCTCATACCTGCCCTCCTCCAGCCTGACCAGGGGCACCATCTGACCGAACCTTTCTGAATATACTTTGCTCACGTGGAGCGGTTCCCGGTAATAGAGCATCAGGGTCGTAAAGGTAATCGCTACCGGCAGCCCGGCAGTGCGCTTCCTGCCCGACTGCCGGTATATCACCTCGTATCCTGCTCCCCTGGTCCTGGTTTCCACCTCTTCCCGGACTCCGGCTCCAACGACCTTCCTCGCTTTGGCGGAAAACAGCCGGTCTCCCTCGAATTCATTAAAAACTTCGATGGTTCTTCCGAAAAAAGGCACATCGATCTCCGCGATAACGCTCAGCTGCGCGGCAGCTCCGCCGGCAGACGGGGTATGGCTGGCCGTCAGGGTGCCTATGATACGTTCCCCGATCACGACGTCGTAAACCCGGGGCCCGGCGGCTCCCTCAGCCGGAGAAAAGGACATGGACAATAACATGCCTAAAAACAAAGCTTGCATCTGTATAAAGATAAAGTTGAAGACCTGATTTACAAATAACCTGCCACCGGCCGAAGGCATTTCATACACAGCATACAGTACGGGACATCAGGCGTGCCGGGCCTGCCAGTCAAGGTATTCGGCCACTGCGTTTTCGATAGAAGTCTGGGGCATGCCCAAAGCAGTGACCGCCTTCCGGGGCGTGAAATAGCACTCCCTGGACAAAAGGGCCATGGATGCCGCGTTAAAAGGCATCTCGCTTCCCCGGATCCTGCCGAGGACCTCTCCCATCCTGCCCATCCCGGACAGGGTTCTTCCGGATGGACAGAACAGCTTTCGCCTTACCCCGCTGCAGGCACCGACAATGCCGAAAAATTCCCGGAAGGACAGGTTTGTGCCCGCCAACAGGTAATGCTCGCCCACCACGCCCTTTTCGAGAGCGCCTGCAATCCCCGCCGCCACATCCCGGACATGAACAAAATTCTTGCCCCCGGGCGGGCAGAAAACCCAGCGGCTTTTCAGGTAATGCGTAATCATCTTTCCTGAGCTGGGGGCTGCATCCCGCGGCCCGATCATAAAAGTCGGGTTTACGATCACCGCCGGGAAACCGTTGTCCCGGACCTCCGAACGGATGTACCTGTCTGCAGCCAGCTTGGCAGACACATAAGGCGTACCCGCCAGCGCAGGCTCGCACTCGGTCTGCTCCGTACCCGGCTGCCCGAGGCTGCCCGGCTGAAATACGCTGGCCGTGCTGACCTGGACAAATTTTTCGACGCCCAGCCCGGCTGCTGCCCGGACCATACGCATCGTACCGACCACATTGGTATCCCAGTGCGCCTGGCGGCTTACGCCCCACTGGCGGGTTTCCGCTGCCGCATGCACCACATACCGGCACCCCTCCATGGCCTCCCGGAGCTCCTGCTCATTCAACAGGGAGCCGTAGGCAAGCTCCAGCCCGGGCACACCTGCCACAGCCAGCAAGCTGCTTTTTGCCCTGACGAGACCACGCACCTGGTAGCCGGCCTCCTGCAAAGCCACTACGGTATTGCTGCCCAGGAGCCCGCTGACTCCTGTAACCAAAACTTTCTCCGCCATAAAATTTTCCGCTTTGTATGGTCAGGCGATTTCCCGCGAGATATTTTTAGACAAGACCGGCAATATATACCCGGCAGGAATCACCTGCATGAGGCGATAAAACAGCCGGTTCAGAAATCCCGGGATAATAACCGGCCGGTTTTTAAACATCGACCTGACGGCGATCCGGGCCACCTTCTGTACCGGGAGCACGCTCTTCCTGGCAATCCAGCTGTGCTTCTCCAGGCGCCTGGCTATGTCGGCCGTCGTCACCATAGGCCCGGGATGCAGCACGCTTACCCGGATGGCCGTGCCTTTCAGCTCCTCGCTGAGGCTTAACGAAAACGAATAAATATACGCCTTGCTCGCCGCATAAACGGATTTATAAGGCACAGGATAAAAACCGGCCATGCTCGAAACGTTCAGCACATACGCCTCCCGGTTTTTCATCAGCTCCGGCACCATCAGCCTGGACAGCAGGGTGGTTGCCCGGATGTTCAGCATGATCATCCGGTTTAGCCGCTCCACGTTCGCTCCCGAAAAATCCATGGTTCCCCCGAC
>JBEBSO010000470.1:0-3151 GCA_040394275.1 Telluribacter sp. | reverse complement strand
CTCCCAGGTCTTCGGAAAAAGACATCAGCTGCTTCCCGCCGCTCGCCCGGATATACATCATGATCCGGCCGTCCTTCAGCTCAACGAGGCCCGGCTCCTGAGTAATCAGCTCCGTGTCATCGGGCACCGCGGCAGAGGATTTCCATGTCTTACCGAAATCGTCCGAAAAGTAGGCATACAGCTTCGCTTTGCTTTCCCATTTCCCGCCCGGCACGCTGTGCAGCGCCACCGCCATCATCAGCCTGCCGTTGGCGAGCTGGATCACCCGGTTGTTGTTCAGCACAAAATATCCTTTTTTGTCGGTAATACAGGCCACCGGGTCACTCCAGGTTGCCGCTTCGTCTCTGGAAACCCGGAGCATCGGAATACAGTCCGACTCCGAATTTTTCCGGAGATAAAAGAGCGCAATCTCACCGTTTACCAACCGGAGAAGAGAAACCGACATCACGTTCATGTCTCCTTCCCGCTCTACGATGCGCCGGTCCTGCTGCGTCCAGGTCTTACCGCCATCCGAAGAATACCTCCCGGCCAGGCAGGCCGGCGCATGGTCGCTGGTAGATTTGCCGGTGTAGCGGCTATAAATAAAAAGGATACGCCCGTCTTTCAGCGTGATAAAATCACCTTCACTGTTCCTCGGGTTGTCAGGCCCCGGATTCAGCCTGAGCACCAGCTGCGGCTCCCCTTTTTTTTGTGCTGCCGACGGTGTGCCCCATCCAAACCACCCGGTAACCAGAAATAGAAAAAGTATCCTCATGTGCTTCATCATTATTTTGACCTATTCCGTACCATTGCAAATGACACAGCGCTGCGGTACCGGAACCCGACCTCCCGCGCTGCATGACTTCAGGCTTGTTTGTTTATTTTTTTATTAATAGCAATTAATAATACAAAATGGCTTATTTAAAATCTTTCATTTTAAAAATTACGATATATACTATATATTTATACTGTATATAATGAGAAATTTAGAATTAAATTCCAATGATTAATTGTAGGACAAATGTAATAAGATTATTTTAATGTCTATATATTTGTCGGGAAATTTTTTATACGTCTTGTCTGTATTTCAATTGTCCGGTAACCTCGTCGCCCCCATAGCGCTCCCATGATCAACCGAAAGAATATGCCGTTGTTGCCTCTGGGCAGCCTGTCCATGACCGACCGGGTGGAAAATATCCTGCGCCAGTATTTTGAAGAAAACAAATTCCGTCCCGGCGACCCGATCCCGAACGAGATCGAGATCGCGCAGAAACTGAACGTAAGCCGCAACGTAGTCAGGGAAGCGCTCAGCAGGTTCCGCATGCTGGGAATGATCGAAGCCAAACCCAGGAGAGGAATGGTAATGGCCCAGCCCGACCTGCTTACCGGCCTGGAAAAGGTGCTCAACCCGCTTATCCTCAGCAAGGACAACTTAAAGGATATCTTTGAAATGCGGCTGATACTGGAAATGGGCATTGCCGAATTCCTTTTCGCGCGAAAGACAAAAAAAGATATCCAGGAGCTGGAAGCGATCGTGGACAGGCAGCAGGACAAGCTCGTCGTTACGAAGGAGGAGGAAATCGCTTTTCACGGGAAGCTGTACTCCATGACCGGCAACGAAACGTTTACCCGGTTCCAGATCCTGCTGATGCCTGTATTCAACTATGTTTTTTCGGGTTACTATGACAAATCCCCGAAAAAGGAGACCACAAACCGGGTCGGTCACCTCGATCTTGTGAAAGTGCTGGACAACGGTACCCCGGACGAATTCCGGAAGGCCATGTTTGTTCACCTGCAGCCTTATTTTAACGTCATCCATTAGCAGATTGCCCGGCATCGGAAATTTTGCTTACTTTGACTCCGGCATCTGCCTGAACCGGCGGCGGCCTGGCTACCAAAACAAAATTCCTTATGTTTTCAACTTTCTTCAAACTGCCGGAGCGGAGTGTCCTCCACGCTCCCGCCCTTTGCGCTTTCCTTATGCTGACCCTCCTCTCCCAGGCGGCACGGGCAGAAATCTCTCCCCTGGAGGGAAAATGGGACATCACCATTGAAATGGACGGCAAAAAACTTCCGTCGTGGCTCGAAGTCAGGCACTCCGGATACAAAACACTCGTGGGACAGTTTGTCGGGACTTCCGGCAGCGCCCGGCCGGTGTCCGTTATTCATGTCAAAGGCGACCAGTTCAGCTTCGCCATCCCGCCGCAATGGGAATCCGGCACGGCAGACATCAGGGTGAACGGAGTGCTCCGGGGTGATAAAATATCCGGTACGCTGATCTCCAGCGAAGGTGCAACCTACCCGTGGACCGGTGAGCGGGCCCCCTCCCTGCGCAGAAGCGCTCCCGTCACCTGGGGAACCCCCGTCAGGCTGATCCGCGGCAACACGCTGCAAGGCTGGAAGGCCCTGGGGGCAAAGAATGAATGGACAGTCAAAAACGGGGTGCTCACCAACCCGAAGTCCGGCGCCAACCTGGTGACAGAGGCGACGTTCGATGATTTTAAGCTGCAGCTGGAATTCCGTGTACCCAAAGGAAGCAACAGCGGCGTATACCTGCGGGGGCGCTACGAGGTCCAGATTACGGACAGCAAAGGCAAAGCACCCGCTTTCGACCAGCTGGGGGCCATATACGGCTTTATCACCCCGGTCGATATGCCGGCAAAAGACGCGGGCGAATGGCAGTCCCTGGAGGTAACCCTGACCGGCCGGCTCGTCACCGTTTCGCTCAACGGCAAAATCATCATCCATCCGCAGGAAATCCCGGGGATCACCGGCGGTGCGCTCGACAGCAGGGAAGGCGCTCCCGGTCCGCTGATGATCCAGGGCGACCACGGCCCGATCGAATACCGGAACATCGTGATTACCCCGGCCCGGTAAAGCATCTTTTTGAAAAATCCCCTGTCCCGACAGGATACGCAAGAGGCTGCCTTTTCGAAAGGGCAGTCTTTTTCTTTTAAAGCCGGGAGCCCTTTCCCGGCACTCCCCACCTTCATGCGGGATCCGGCCGGTTTCATGCTGCGCCACACCCTATTGATGCCACCAACGGCCCCGCTGGTGTTTTCGACTTACAGCCCCCCCTCCATTTGGGGTATATTTGTATTGAATACTACCCCATTTCAAGCCTGCAATGACCAAAAATACCGCCACTCTCCTGCTCAGCCTCCTGATCCTG
>JBEBSO010000469.1:0-3155 GCA_040394275.1 Telluribacter sp. | reverse complement strand
ATGGTCATGATGGGATCGGCGTCCTTCCGGAAAAGAAGCGGGCTGATCCGGTGCAGGTTGTTGAAGCGGGTATCCCGGTATTCGCCGCCGTTGAAAGCATCGCTGGCGAGCATATTGATAAAGGTATTGAGCCCTTCGTCCATCCAGGCGTATTTTCTTTCGTTGCTGCCCACGATCATCGGGAACCAGGTATGGCCGAATTCATGATCGGTAACGCCCCAGAGGCTTTTTCCGCGGCTCTTATTGCTGCAGAAGACAATCCCCGGGTACTCCATTCCCCCGACATTGCCGGCTACGTTGGAAGCCACCGGGTACGGATATTCAGACAGGTAGGAGGAGTAGAATTCGACGCTGCCTTTCACATACTCGGTAGAACGACCCCATCCTTCAGCACCACCGTCCTCTGCCGGGTATACGGATTGGGCCAGGGCTGTTTTTCCTCCCGGGAGATCGATTTTGGCCGCATCCCACACAAAGGCGCGCGAGGAGCCCCATGCCACGTCTCTTGATTGCGTGCATTTAAACTTCCAGGTAAGCGTACCCGACCTTTTAGGCCGCGAGGAAGCCTCCCGGACTTCGGAAGCGGTGCGGATCATCACCGTCGCATCGCTCCGGCGCGCCTTTTCGAGGCGGCTGATCTGCTCTTTGGTGAGCACTTCCGCAGGGTTGATGAGTTCGCCCGAACCGGCTACGATATGGTCCCAGGGAACCGTTACGGCATACTCAAAATCCCCGTATTCGAGATAAAATTCACCTGCACCCAGGTAGGGCAGGACATTCCAGCCCTCAATGTCGTCATAAACGGCCATCCTGGGATACCATTGGGCTATCGAGTAGACCACCCCGTCTTTGGCCTGCAGCCTGCCGGTACGGTCCGACCCGTCCTCCGGGATCCGGTAGCTGTATGCAATCCTGATCCTGACCACGTCGCCGTTGGGCCTGACGGGCTCGGGAAGGCGAACCTGCATATGGGTGTCGTTGATCACGTACACAGCGTCGGTAAATTTCCCTTTTCCCTGCTGCACCGCTACGCTTTTGATCTGGTTGCCGCCTTCAAAACCTACGTTTCCGTATCTCCCGCCGGTAATCGGCGTGCTTTTACCGCCGCGCGAATGGTCGTTGAATGAGTTCTGGTCCAGCTGTATCCAGAGAAAGTCCAGGGCATCCGGGCTGTTGTTCTTATAGGTGATTTCCGCTTCGCCGCGGATGGTCTCCGTTTTTTCGTCCAGCTCGGCGTTGATTTTATAGTCGGCCCGGTTTTGCCAGTAGCGGTGCCCGGGTTTGCCGCTTGCGCTCCGGTAGTCATTGCCCGGCTGAAAATTGACAAGCGGATGGAAAAGTACGTGTGGATTGTACCTGGAGGAGGTTCCGGTATCCTGGGCATGACCACCCAGTCCGGCCAGTAGCAGCAGGCCGGCAAGTAAGGACCGTTTGAAAGGTTTTATTTCCCTCATTACGTAGCTGTTATTGAATTTGGTGAATAATACCGGGAAAGATACGTAATTTTTGACAGGTTACGAGCTTTATCCGCTGCGGAGCGGCGGGAGGCTTCCCGGCCCGGTTATGTGCGCAAAAAAAGCCATCCCTTAGGGGATGGCCCGGAGCGGAAAATGAGTCTCGAACTCACGACCTGCAGCTTGGGAAGCTGCCGCTCTACCAACTGAGCTATTTCCGCGTTTGCTGATACGAAGTTAAAAAAAAGTATCAGACAATATATGCTTAAAAAAGATTTTTTTTAAACGTAAGTATTCAGCATCACCGGCATCACCAGCATGAGTATGTCTTCGTGCTCGCCTTGCTCTACGGGAATAATCAGGCCTGCGCGATTGGGGGCAGAGAGCTCGAAGGTGAGGGTGTTGGCCGACAGGTTATTCAGGATTTCTATCAGGAATTTGGCGTTGAAGCCGATTTCGAGATCCTCCCCGTTGTACTCACAGAGGAGCTTTTCGTTGGCTTCGTTGGAATAGTCCAGGTCTTCGGCAGACACTACCAGGTTGTTGAGGGACATCTTCAGCCTGACCTGGTGCGTGCTCCGGTTGGAGTAGATCGATATCCGCTTCAGCGAGTTGAGAATTTCTCCGCGGCTGATCGTCAGCGTGTTCGGGTTGTTGGTCGGTATGGCATTTTCATAATCGGGGAAACGCTCGTCGATCAGCCGGCAGATCAGCTTGATGTTTCCAAAGCTGAAAAAAGCATTGGAAGCCGTGAATTCGGCGGTCACAGGCACATTTTCAACCGGCAGGCTCGACTTGATCAGGTTGAGCGCTTTTCTCTGTATGATCATCGACGTGTCACTTTCCGCCTTGATATCGGTACGGCGGTACCTGACCAGCCGGTGTCCGTCCGTTGCCACAAAAGTAGTGCTTTCCGTCCCCAGCTGGAGAAATACGCCTGTCATCGCCGGCCGGAGGTCATCCGTGCTGGTGGCAAAGATCGTATTGGAAATGGCCGCTCCCAGCGCAGCCGACGAAAACTCAACCGATTGCCCGCGATGTACGGTAGGGGTTTTGGGAAAGTCGATCGGGTTTTCCCCGGAAAGCTTGTACCTCCCGTTGTCAGTGATGACTTCCGTCCCGAAGGTCTCCTCATCGACCTTTACCGTGATAGGCTGATCGGGCAGGCCGCGCAGGGTATCCAGCAGCAGCTTGGCAGGTACTGCGATAGCGCCGCTTTCCTTAGATTCCACCTCGATCTCCGTTATCATGACCGTCTGGAGATCGGAGGCGGTCACAGTCAGGAGATTTTCGTCCAGCTTGAAGAGAAAATTCTCGAGTATAGGTACGATAGGGTTATTGGAGACTACACCATTTATTGCAGATAGCTGCTTTAGGAGTACAGAAGACGATACAACAAACTGCATAGTTATTGTCGGTTGTTTATAAAGTGACAGAATGCAAAAATAGGAAAAAAAATCACGTTAAGAAGCCGTTCTGCCGAATTTTCGATGATAGAAATAGAACCGCCCCAGCCCGAAAAACAAAACCAGGCAAACAGGCCCCGCCAGGTTCAGCAGCTGCCATTGCCGGCGTTGTTCGCCGATTTTGATTTTATCCAGCGGGCGGATCGTGATCTGCTTGGCCCTGGCTGTGATCAGGCCGTCCGGATCGGTCAGGTAGTCGAGCGCATGAAGCAGGTAGTCCTTGTTTCCGAAAGTG
>JBEBSO010000468.1:0-3165 GCA_040394275.1 Telluribacter sp. | reverse complement strand
GCTTTAACTATCTTAAGCTTGGCCTCTTCAAAGTAGCTTTGCCCGATTTTGATGGAAAATGCATCGTGAAGCGGGTTCTCTCCCAGCATCTTCGTGAAGTCTTCCTTGGTCCCCTCGATGAACTCTTTCGCAGCCTGCTCCTTGGAAATAAAATTGATGGCCGGGGCTCCCTCCCGGGAAGGAGCGACGAAAGGCATGGAGCGGATCGCCCCCAACAGGGAGTCGCGCCCGCTGTCCGTGAGGTTTTTCCGGAGAAAAACCCGCACCTCTATGTTCTCCCTGATGTTGGACACGAGCTTTTTGGATTGTACCACGAGCAGCCCGCAAAAACCGATCAAGAAGAGCGCCGCGGTAAGACTTACCACGATCATCGTATTGGGATAGCTGCCTACTTTTTTCTTCTTTACCATACGAAGCTGACTTCGGATACCGGATTACTGTGCAATATTAACGATATATTCCTTAACAGACCTAAAAACAAGGTATCGGTTAACGAATTTTAACGGACTGCCGGCCGCCGGGTTTCCGGCTGCGCGGTCCTGCTTGCAGGGGAGGGGGATCAGATAAAAACGACTTCCCGGATGAGCTTCGTTTTGATTTCTTCGTTGATAAGCTCGATGATTTTCGATTTGGCCCTGACCAGCTCCTGTCTCAGCGGGGCGGACTCGATCTGGAGAAACAGCGTAGCGTCCCTGATATAGACCCGGGTAGTCCTCGAAGCGATGGTCTTGCCCATGATTTTTTCCCAGTGCGCCACCACATACGACTCGTTAAAGTTGGTCCGCAGGCGATAGGCATCAATCATCTGGTCCAAAGCTTCCTTAAAAGGCTTTATCCCGGGTCGTCTGGAAGCTTTTTCCTTGTCAAATTTATAATACTGCGCCATACTGTCAGAACTTACAGTCACAAAGATAACCATACGGATTTTCAATTGCACCTGCTCCGGCCGAATAAGTCGCGAAATTGAAATTTCAGGGGCATTAGTTGTTTTTGAAGCGCGCGAAAGCTATAATTGCAGCATCAAGTCAATCTGCTTCGACAACCGGCGGTTGATTTATAAAGAAGAGAGAAGAGACTGGGCTCTGTGAATCTCTGGCAACCTATCCGAAGCGCAACACAGGACAAGGTGCTAATTCCCACCTAAGCATATTTAGGACATATAATTCAAAGGCGCATGGAGAGATCATCAATTGTTCGGGGACACCGGACTAAGAATTCACAGGTTAGTTTTCAGCGAATGCCGGGGCATCCGGGCATGACGGGCCGTCCTTAGACCCGTCCTGCTGCGGATGCTGTACCCGGGCCGCCGTATGCACACGGGCGGTGAGGTGGTTTGTAATGCTGCTACTGTGATTTGCCAAATTCATTTCATGCAACCAGATACTAAAATATTCAAATACCCCTATACTTACGGACTCGAGGCCGGCGGAGAGCTGCCCGGATTTGAGCTTACCTATACGACGCTGGGAACGCCTTCCCCCGAAATGGACAACGTGGTCTGGATATGTCATGCCCTGACGGGCAACTCCAACCCGGCAGACTGGTGGGACGGGCTTGTCGGGGAGGGGAAATATTTTGATCCGTCGAGGCATTATATTGTTTGCGTCAATATCCTCGGGTCTGCTTACGGATCTACCGGGCCCTTGTCGAAACATCCGCTGACAGGCAGGCCGTGGTTTCACGACTTCCCGGTCATTACGGTCCGGGATATCGTAGGGACGCTGGAACTGCTGCGGCAGGAGCTGGGTATCGAGCGGATCAGCGTCTGCCTGGGAGGCTCCCTCGGCGGTCAGCAGGCCCTGGAATGGGCCATCCAGAAACCGGAGGTGTTCGGGGAGCTGGTGCTGATCGCTGCCAACGCCGTTCATTCGCCCTGGGGCATCGCTTTCAATGAGACCCAGCGGATGGCGATCGAGGCCGACACGTCCTGGAAGGAAAGCCGTGCGGACGCCGGTATCCGGGGCATGAGGTCGGCCCGGGCCATCGCCCTGCTTTCCTACCGCAATTACGATACATATAACTTTACCCAGGCGCGGGACAATTCGGACCAGATCGCCGAATTCAGGGCGGCCTCCTATCAGCAGTACCAGGGTGATAAGTTTATCCGGCGGTTCAATGCCTTTTCATATTGGGTGCTGACCAGGGTGATGGATTCTCACAACGTGGGCCGCAACCGCGGGGGAATGGTGCATGCCCTCTCCCTGGTCAGGGCGCGGACGCTGGTGCTGGGCATCAAATCCGATCTGCTGTTCCCGGTCACCGAGCAGCATTTCCTGGAGCGGCATATCCCGGATGCCGAATACCGTGAGATCGACTCGCTGTACGGGCACGACGGCTTTCTTATCGAATACAAGCAGCTGACGCAGATCATTGGCAGCTGGCGGGAGACAAAAGGTATGCTGGTCAGCTGAACCTGATGCGTTCGGCCGGATCGTTTTTTTTAACCACAGAGGATGGAAACGAATCCGGGGCGGGATTTTTGCGGCCGGTTCAGCGGTCTGACATCCTGAGTAAAATTGTGCGGCGGGAAGCTTTGTACCGGGAAGAGCCGTCGCTTCCTGACCGATTTCAGAAATGTGACTGGTTTTTTTGCTTAACTCCATATACCTTTCCTTGTTATGAAAACAGAAGTTTTGGTAAAGCCGGGCAGACTGGCCTCCATCGACGCCCTCAGGGGCTTCGACATGCTGATGATCTCCGGTGGCGGGGATTTCCTGTATAAATTGAACGGGAAGACCGGTATCGGTCTCATCGATACCATCGCCGGGCAGTTCTATCACCCCGATTGGAACGGCTTTACATTTTATGATTTTATTATGCCCCTGTTCCTGTTCCTGGCAGGCACCGCCCTGTCTTTCAGCCTGAGGGGAGGGCTGAACCGGGGATTGGGCCAGCGTGAGCTGCTCAGGAAGGTATTTTCGAGGCTGATTATACTTTTTTTGCTCGGGATCCTGGACAAAAATGCGCCGGTAGATATTTTTGATCCGGGTAATATCAGGTACGGGACCGTGCTGGGCCGGATCGGGATCGCCACCTTTGTCGCGGCCGTTCTTTACCTGAATTTTTCCTGGACACAGCGTTTGTACTGGACGGTGGGGATTCTCGTGGCCTATTTTGCGGCTTTGATGCTCATCCCGGTTCCCGGGTTCGGGGCCGGTGATCTTT
>JBEBSO010000467.1:0-3202 GCA_040394275.1 Telluribacter sp. | reverse complement strand
CTCGTACATCACCGAAGGATCGTCGAGGAGATCGAACCGGGCGTATTGGGTGGAGAAATAGGGCTGAAGTGTTCCCAGGCTGCCCAGCAGGTTTCTCCGGAAGAGGTAGCCGGCCTGGGCAAAAACGGTGGTGCCGGTACCGATCATCGGGAAGGCATTGCCGCTGCCGTTGAAGGCCGCGCCGGAGGTAGTTCCGGTAGCAGGATTCATTACGCCGAGATTGCGTACATAATTTTTTCCGAAATCATTGTACCCGACCGCTCCGTACAGGGTGAGCGCATTTTCTTTGGCGGCGTCGAAAGGATGTTCAAAGAAAACATCTGCCGACAGCAGGAGCATGTTCTGCAGGATCGTATCGGCGCCCTGTCCCGCTTTGTGCCACATGGCGTCTTTTTGAGTGACAAACCCTGCACCGACGGTCAGCACGTTCTTCTTCCCCAGGTACGTGCCGACATGATACGGCGTCTGGTTGGATTCCTCTTCCAGGAATTGGTATTGCACATAACCCTGCAGCTGCGGTTTCGGAGGTTTGGCCGAAAAGAGGGAATTGGCCTGGATGTCGGTGCCCTGTACCGCCGAGTTCCTGATGGTCATGGGTTTGCTGACGATCAGCCGGTAGTCCAGCCTGCCTATCTTCCCTTTTACATAGACGCTGTATTTTCGCAGGAACTGGTCGTTGACATCGTTGGTGGCCTGCTGGTACAGTGGGGCATCCAGGCTCAGGATATTCGAAACCGAAGGTGAAGCATACCGGGACAGGCCGCTCCAGGCGGTCAGCCCCGCGCCTACGGACAGATACCGGTCGATCAGCTTCAGCTCCCCGAGGGCGTCGTGGAAGAAGAGCCCCTGCTTCCGCGCGCCGTTGTAGCCGAGGTTGTTGTTGCCGATCTGGGTATAAATGAAAACCCGGTCGCTGATCTGCCCGAACAGCTGTATCCGTGTGCGTCGGAGCCCGATGTCAAACGTCAGGTCTTCCGGGTAGCCGTCGACCGTCGTTCCGGGATTGTTGCCGGTAAGCCTGATCCAGGATTGGTTGCTGAAGGTCATCCTGACAAAGCGGCTACCGTCGCCGGTGAGTTTATATTTCAGTTCCGGGGGCAGTTTCCCGGGACCGTCTTTTTGTTGCTGTGCCGGCAGGTTTATAATGCCGGCAAGGAAGAGAAGAAGAAAAATGAGATGGGGAAGTTTCATAGGTTACGATATTTCTGGATGGGGGAGACTTTTCCAAACCGTGGACAGCCTCCCGAAATGATTTAATTACAGCAGGGCGGGACCTGCCAGAGCGCTGATTTGCAACAATCTGTCAGGACGCGATCCCCGGAAATGACGATACCCTGAACATGGACACCCGCCGTCGCTCCGCAAAGCAGGCTCCGCAGGTGGCTCACCTGTATCGAAACGTAGGCGAAGAGAAAACCCAGCCGGCTTTCCGGGGAGAGCCGGCTATAGGTTCCGAACAGGAATTCGAGATCCTGCAGCTGCTTCCGGGTATCGGGCAGCCAGTCCGGGCGGATACGGTCATCCAGTAAGTCCCGGATGACCCTGCATCCCGAATGCCCGGCCACCACCACCTGCCTTACCTGCCCGGTTTCGATGTAATAGCGGAAAAGCGAGGCGTCGAAGCCGGACGAAACAGCCACCCCGGAGGCCAGGGACGTCAGTACCGTCGCCCTGGCGCCCAGTTCGTCGATGTGACGGCAGTCGTTGCAGCAGATCAAAAGGGTTTTTTCGGCGAGGCGGCGGCTGTATCTCCTGACAGACAGGCACATCATTGTTGTCCTTTGAAGATCAGCTTCCTGGCGGAAAGGGGATGGGCAGACAGCTTGCTGTGCCCGTGCAGCCCGGTGATTTCGAAATGACCGCCCTGGAGATTGTATTCATCTTTCCAATGACTGATAAACGACATGAAGGAGTGGTCGACCAGCACGGTTCCGCTCAGGTCAAACGTAATTTTTGCCCCTGCCGGCAGGCCGGACAAGGCCTTCTTGAAGCCGATCAGGTTTGAAAATACAGCGCAGTCACTGACGATAAGCCGCAGCGTGTCGTCCTGGTGCTGCACGGTGAACCTGGCTTTGAAAAGCCCCGGGACCGTCGCGCCGTTGGCAAGGTGAAGTACAAATTTGACCAGGATGCCGGCTGCAATGCCCAGGAGCAGGTCTTCCGCCAGGGTAACTGCGATTGTCGTCAGGAAAATGGCCATCTGTTCTTTGCCGATGTGCCAGGTATGGGCAAATTGTTTGGGGGAAGCCAGCCGGTACCCGGCGAAGATCAGCATGGCGGCGAGCGCGGCATTCGGGATCATCTCGATCAGCGGGATAAGCAGGATCATGGCGATCAGCAGGAAGATACCGTGAAAAAAGTTGGACCATTTGGTACGGCCGCCGAAGCCGATATTGGCAGAGCTGCGGACGACTTCCGAGATCATGGGCAGCCCGCCCAGCGAGGCCGCTATAAAATTGCCGGCCCCAAGTCCCCGGAGGTCGCCGTTGTAATCCGACACCCGCTTGTAAGGATCGAGGTTGTCCATCGCTTTTACCGTCAGCAGGGATTCGAGGCTGTTTACAAACAGAAACATGAACACGTACTTCCAGAAGCTGAACGAGGCCGCGTGAGAGAAATCGAAATTGAGTCCCAGCGATCCCCAGAAGTCCCCGATCGACACCAGCGAGTACTGAGGCTCGGTTGTCTTGAAGTGCCAGGCGACCGACAGCGGAATGGTGAGCACGAGAACGACCATAGGGGCGGGTACTTTCCGGAGAAAGCGCATGCCCGCATACGGCAGGCCGAACATGACGATCAGGGCCAGTATGCCCACTGCAGCGATGTGCCAGTGCGCCTCCATGATAAACCGGGGGATGTCCGCAAGCAGCTGTATGGGCCCTTCCCCTTTGTAAAGGCCCGGATCGTCGCCGAGGAGCACGGGTATCTGCTTCGCGATGATGATGATCCCGATGGCGGCCAGCATTCCGTGCACGGCAGAATGGGGAAAAAAGTCGCTGAGGGAGCCCAGTTTGAAGTAGGCAAAAAGGACCTGGATGAGCGCGGCGACCATGACGGCGGCTGTGGCGACTTTCCATCCGGTGTCTCCGCCTCCAAACTCCAGCACGGCACCCGAGCAAATGGTAATCAGGCCGGCTGCGGGCCCTTTGATCGTCAGCTCAGAAACCTTAGGCAGAAGACTGGTGAAAATACCCCCGATCAT
>JBEBSO010000466.1:0-3208 GCA_040394275.1 Telluribacter sp. | reverse complement strand
ATAACGTATAGTCCATCGCAGCTGCTGCGGGCCGGAATGCTCAGCCGGCTTTTTCCAGGCGTTTTTTCAGCAGGCACAATACCCCCAGTTCTTCCACCGAAAGCTTCTCGTTGGCCCGGAGGAGCTTTTTTACTTCCTTTTGAAAATAGGCGAGCGTTCTTCCCCGGGTGTAGTGCCCGATGACACGCGGATCTATGTAGGAGCTGCGGGCAATGGCCGGTGTATTCCCCAGTTTCTCGCTGACGGCTACCACGGCGTTGCGGATATTTTTGTTCAGTCTTTTCTGATCTTGTTCGGCAACCGCGCCGATTTCGTCCAGGGCTATCGCGGCGATCACCGTACCGGCCCAGGTCCGGAAATCCTTTGCCGAAAACTCTTCTCCCATCACCTCCTGTATATACTCATTCAGGTGGTGGCTTTTCACATCGTGTATTGTCCCGTTTTCGTCGATGAACTTAAAGATCTCGTAGCCGGGCATTTCGTCGAGTTCCCGCACGATTTTTGCCAGGCGCGCATCCACGATGTGCTTTTCATGCATTTTTCCCGATTTGCCTTTAAAGGAGAAAATCATTTCGTCTCCCTTTATTTCGAGATGCTTGCTGCGCAGCGTGGTGAGCCCGTAGCTGCCGTTGTCTTTTGCATAACGGTCATTTCCGGGGCGGAAGAACGCCGTATCCAGGAGGCGGAGCATGGCTGCGAGCACCTTCTCGCGGGTGTGTTTCCGCCGGCGCAGATGTTGCCCGGTGATCCGTCTCATGCGCTCGAGTTCGCCGGCGAAACGGATGATCCGGTCGAATTTCTGATCATCCTGCTGTTTACGGAATTTCGCGTGATAGATGTACTGTTTTCGCCCTTTGGCGTCGTATCCGGTGGCCTGGATTTTTGCCCGTGGAGACGAATCGATCCGCACGTCCTTCCAGGCCGGCGGAATCACGAGTGACTTAAAGTAGGCCTTCAGATCTGCGTCGGTCACGGTATTGCCCTGCTCATCAATATAACGGAATCCTCTCCCGCTCCTTTTTCGGTAAAAGATCATGACTTTGGTTTACTTTTGTGCCGGCGGACCGGGTTGGTTTCCCTGAAAACGATTTCCTGCCAAGATACTGATTATCTCTTTCATAGCTGTCAGGCTGTTTCCTGCTGATGGAACTCTAAACGAGGCCCGCTATTACAAAGTGACCTGACGAGACGAAGCGGATGCCAGAAAGGTCAATGAGTCCATTTACAGGTGCAAGCTTGTATCAGAAAGTTTTTCCGGTCCGTTAAGATGAAGGAGGCCTGCCGGGGATTTTACCGGGATGCTATAAAAATGGCAGTTGATTTAAACAAAACAGGATGAGAAAACTGATTGCAGCCATCAATATGACCCTCGACGGGTTTTGCGATCATACGTCGGGTATTCCGGATGAAGAGATACATCAGCATTACGCTGACCTGCTACGCAACGCCGGCGCTGTACTGTATGGAAGGATAACCTACCAGCTTATGGAATTCTGGCGGGATCTGGCAGAGAATCCTTCAGGCGACAAATCCATGGACGACTTTGCCGCTGTCATGGATAGCACCCCGAAAATTGTTTTTTCCCGCACGCTTAAAAATATAGACTGGAAAAGTGCAAAGCTGGCCGGCCGGACCCCCGAAGAAGAGGTGCGGGAGCTCAGGAAGCAACCGGGCAAAGACATTTTTGTCGGCAGCCCGGGTTTGATTGTCGCATTGACAAAGCTCCACCTCATCGACGAATTCCAGATTTGTGTGCACCCTGTTGTAGCGGGCAAAGGCTTGCCGTTATTTAAAGACATCACCGAGAAGGTAGTTCTTAAACTCGCAGGGACAAAAACTTTCGGCGGAGGCGCCGTAATACTTTATTACGAACCGAAAGCCGGGTAAAACCAACGCGCCGCCGACCTCGTATTGCCGCAATAATAAATGACAGCTTGACCCGGGCCGGCAGAAAGGCCCCGGAGACTGGCTTGAGCCGGAGGAGATTTCAGCTGGCTACACTAGGACTTAAACCACCTGTACGTTGCGCCCAGCAGGAGTACCCTTCCTGGCTGACCGGGCATAAACTGATGCCTGAAGCCGCCGATGTTATCAGCCGTAAACCTGATGCTGAGATGTTGCTTGAAAAGCTTCTTTTCTATGGCTGCATTCCACAGTGCATGCCCGGGCACGAAAAGATCGTAACGATCAATAAACTGGTTGCCGTTGTAGTCCATAAAGGGGTACTTACCCCGGTAATTGAGCCGGATATTTACGCTGAGGTCCCACGGCTTACAGGTATAAAAGGCGCGGAGATGGAGCATATGCCGCGACCGGTTTTCGATTCCCCAGTAGTCCGACGGTTTGGGCGCAAAGGATGCACCCGTGGCGGGATCATGGATGTTCTGGTTGTAAGGCCAGTTCCCGGCGCGTATGCTGTCGGTTACGCTCAGGTCGCGCGATACCAGGTATTGATAGCCGCTGCTTACTTCCAGGCCATTTTTCAGCTTTACAGAGAAAGTGGCCTCGATGCCTTTATTCACGGCCCTGGGCAGGTTCTGGTAAGCGTAAATCTGGCTGATGCCGGTGCCGGTGGCTACCATAACCGCGTTGATCTGGTCACGGATCGAGTGGAAAAAACCGCCGGCTTCTATTGTTCCCCATGAAGTAGGCTTCCAGGCTGCGCCGGCGTGGTATGAGGTACTCCTTTCGGCCTTCAGCGGACGGTCCAGCTGCCCTGCAATGTAGTGCCGTATTTCACTGATCTGCCCGCTGGCCTGCATCTGACCGAGGGTTTCCTTCAAAAAATCGTTTCCTATTACCAGGTAATTGGCTGCGGGGTTAAAGAATACCTGGTAGCGCATCCGGAAGTCGGGGGCTTTAAAGCCCGTTCCTATGCCGGCCTTCAGTGTCAGCCCGGGCGTAAGATGATACTGGAGGCCGAAGCTGGGATTCAGCTTCCCGCCGTAGCTGCCGGTGTGGTCGTAACGGATTCCGCCCAGCAGGTTGACCTTTTCCCCGCCCAGCCAGTCGCCCTGTATATAACCAAACCCCGTTGCCAGCCGCTTGGAGCCTTCGAAACCCAGGTCATACATCGTTTCCAGGCTTGCGCCCATGCCGCCGGTAAGATGGATGCGGCGGGGCAGCCGGTAGGCCAGCTGCTGTTCCAGCCGATGTACCTCCTGCACAAAAGACTGTCGGCTTGCCGCGGCTTCGGCGTCGCTCCACC
>JBEBSO010000465.1:0-3212 GCA_040394275.1 Telluribacter sp. | reverse complement strand
CTCGCGGACAAACGATTTGATGACCAGTATGGATTCGATCATGTTGATAATGCCGCTGCTTTTCTCCTCCCGCTGCCGCTTCAGCGTACGCCGGACTCCCTGCAGCTTTACCGCCTGGCGGTAGCTGATCCAGAAATAGACCGGGAGGATCGACAGCGCCACCAGGCCGACGTACACGTTGGCCGAAAACATCACAACCAGGGCCACCGCCGCATTGGCCATCAGCGGAAGAATGTCAATGAAGAAATTCTGGATGAGCCGGGTCAGGCTTTCAATACCCCGGTCGAGCCGCGTCTGCAGCTTTCCTTTCTGGTTGGTATTGCTGCTGTAAAACCCGAGGTCATAAGTAAGGATCCGTGAAATGGCAGCTTCCGACAGGTCACTGGAGATCCTGATCCTGATTTTTTCCCCGTAGAATTTCTGGCCGAAAACAATGAAAGTATTGAGGATTTCCTTGGTAAAAAGAATGAGAGAGAGTTCAGCCAGGAGCACGGCCCCCTGCTGCACGCCCCACCCTTTATCCAGCAGGCTTTGTACCGTATCTACCGTATACCGCAGCACGAGCGGGTTGACCTGCGCAGTCATCGCCCCCAGGAAGGTCAGCAGCAAGGCCAGGCCGACCAACCGGTAATACGGCTTCACAAAAGGCTGAAGCTTCCTGAAAACCTGCCATATGTTCATAGTAACGGATTACCCCTCCATCAGGTTGCCTATGGCGTTGTCGTAGAGCGACGTAGCCTCCCCGGTAGAGATGAGCGCATGCTTATCGATGACAAACCCGGTCCCGGTGACCTCTCCCAACAGGGTATGCGGCAGTCCGAGCCCGGCTCCTACAAATTTCTGGAAGTCTCCCTGGTGTTCCGGGCGCACCGAAACGATCACCCGGCTCTGCGACTCGCCAAAAAGGTAGGCGTCCGTCCGGAAATTTTTATCGGTGGCGATGGAAAAGCCGAGTCCGCGGGGCATGGCCGATTCGGCCAGCGCCACCAGCAGCCCGCCGTCCGACACGTCATGTACCGATTCCACATGCCCTTCCCGGATCAGGCGCTGTACGCCCCGCTGCAGCGCCAGTTCCTCATCGATGTCGAATGCAGGAGCCGGAGAAGCCTTTACGCCACGGAAAGAATAGAGGTATTCGGACGAGGCGATGTCGTCCCTGGCCTGTCCTACCAGGTAGATCAGGTCACCCGCCTTTTTAAAATCGAGCGTCATTTGCTGATCGGCATCGTCCACCAGGCCTATCATACCGATGGTAGGCGTGGGGAACACGGGACCGTCGTCGGAGCTCTGGTTATAAAAGCTCACGTTCCCGCCGGTTACCGGCGTATTGAATTTGCGGCAGGCCAGCCCCATCCCCTCGACCGCTTTCACAAACTGCCAATAGACCTCCGGTACATAAGGATTGCCGAAGTTAAGGTTGTTGGTAACCGCCAGCGGCTCCGCTCCCGTACACACCAGGTTCCTGGCGGCCTCGGACACGGCAATCTGCGCGCCCACGAAAGGATCGGCATTGACGTACCGGCTGTTGCAGTCCACCGTCATGGCAATGCCCTTCTTGTAGGAAGGACGCTTCGTATCCCGGATCCGCACGAGGGCCGCGTCCGAAGGCCGGTTGGTGCTGCGGTTGGCCGTTCCCACGGTCGAATCATACTGCTGGGCGATCCATTTCTTCGAGGCAATATTGGGATGGGCAAGCAGGTGCTTTGCCACGCTGGCAACGTCCGCGATGCCGGCGAGGTCTGCGACCTGATTGCGGTCAAATTTTTTAAACTCCTGGTAGTAGGCAGGCTCCCGGTATTCGCGCCGGTATTGCGGGGCGCCGCCGCCCAGCACGAGGTCGTCGGCGGGCACATCCGCGATCAGCCGTCCGTGCTGGTAAAAATGGAGCCGCTCCGTATCCGTCACCTCACCGATCTGCGCGCAGTGCAGGTCCCATTTGTCGAATATTTTCTGGATGACCTCCTCCTTACCCTTCTGCACCACCACCAGCATCCGTTCCTGCGATTCGGAGAGAAGGATCTCCCAGCCGTGCATATTGGCCTGGCGGGTAGGCACCTTGTCGAGATCAATGATCATGCCATGCTTCCCTTTTGCGCTCATTTCCGAAGTCGAGCAGATGATCCCGGCGGCGCCCATGTCCTGGATCCCGATAAGATAGCCCGAATCGATAATCTCCAGCGTCGCCTCGAGCAGCAGCTTTTCCATGAAGGGGTCTCCCACCTGTACAGCGGGAAGCTTTTCGGTGGATTTATCCGTGATGTCCTCGGAAGCGAAGGTAGCACCGTGTATCCCGTCCTTGCCCGTGGCCGAACCGACGATAAAAACCGGGTTTCCTACGCCGTAGGAAGTGGCCTTGGCATCCTTGCCCACCTCCACGATGCCCGCAGAAAACGCGTTGACCAGGGGGTTGGTATTGTAGCATTCGTCAAAAAACACCTCTCCGCCGACAGTGGGGATACCAAAGGCATTGCCATAGTCGCCGATTCCCTTTACTACGCCTTTGACGAGCCATTTGGTCCTGGCCAGCTCCGGGTTGCCGAAGCGCAGCGAGTTGAGCTGGGCGATCGGCCTGGCGCCCATGGTAAAGATATCGCGGTTGATGCCGCCGACCCCGGTGGCCGCGCCCTGGTAAGGCTCCAGCGCCGAGGGGTGATTGTGAGATTCGATTTTGAAGCAGCAGGCCAGGCCGTCGCCGATGTCGACCAGGCCCGCGTTTTCCTCCCCAGCTTTGGCCAGCATCCGTTCGCTGTCCCGGGGAAGTGTTTTCAGCCAGATAATAGAATTTTTGTAGGAGCAATGCTCCGACCACATCACCGAAAAAATGCTCAGTTCGGTAAAATTGGGGGTACGGCCCAGAATATGCTTGATTCTTTCAAATTCTTCGGGAAGGACCCCCAGTTTACGGGCCGTTTCCAGGGTTGGCAATGTGTTTCCGTCTAATACGTCTGTAGCTGACACGATGATGGTTTTAAATTAAAATTCCTTACAGGAAACACCGGGCGGCCCCGGTCGGACAGCCTGGCATTTCCATGCGTATGCAAAAATAGGGTATTCGCGGGAGAGATGGCGAAGGAAAATAAAATTTCTGCGTCCACTATTGATTTGACCATTTTTTCAGCTACATTTGCAGCCACATTTGTCGAAAAGACGAATAGACAGAGGGTTGGCGGAGTGGTCGATCGCGGCGGTCTTGAAAACCGTTGTACCGCAAG
>JBEBSO010000464.1:0-3224 GCA_040394275.1 Telluribacter sp. | reverse complement strand
TCACAGGCAATGACATCGAATACAATTGTGACCCTTCCGTTCGAGACCTGGCCGATATCCTGATCGACGTATCATCCGGCGGCACCGTCAGGGAGGGAACGATCTCGGGCAATACCATACAGGCGATACAAAGTCCCGGCGGGGCCAACATCCGCTTCTCCGGTCTCAGGGGGAACTCCGAAAAAATAGGGCTTTGGAGCATTACCGGCAATCATATCGCCACCCAGGACATGAATATCGACATGACAAACGTTCGCGGCATCTCCATTACGGGCAATACTTTCGGCAGCGCATTCGACCGGAACCTGGTCATCCGGTCCGGGCACAACCTCGTCATAAGCGGAAATGTTTTCGATCGCAACTCCGATTATTATACCAGGAAGGTAACTGTGCCCGGGGGCGTCCTGCTCGCGGAAAGCCGTCACGTGATTTTTTCTCAAAATATTCTGGACGGGGTGGAACAAGGCGACCCTGACAACGGCGCCGCGCTAACCATCAGCTCCGGTGAAGACATCGATATTTACGACAACCAGATCATCAACGTGGCTTACAGGGGGATTGCCGTCGCTGACAGCAGACGGGTCCGGGTGCACGGATGCAGAATTACCGGCCATTCCAACAAGGGCATGTCGGAAAGTATCCGGGTTGGGGACCATGTCACCGAAAGCTCCATCCGGGACAATATGGTAAGCGGCGGTTCCGGGCGCGCCGGCATCATCGGGGTGTCAAAAAAGATACGCAACCAAAACATCATTATCCCCTGATATTTTTTTATCTTTTCGGCATGCTTAATTTATACTTCCCGAAATTCAGGCCAGCGCTCCTCCTGCTCCTGTACATATGGGGCGGAAAGGGCACAGCTTCCGGCCAGACGGCTCCCCAGGCCGCACCCTTTCAAAGCAGTCCCCTGACCTATGAGGGCAACCTTTCCTCCAGGCTTCTGGAAGAAGCCCACGGGCTGATCGAACAAAAAATAAAGGAGGCGCCCTCCGGCAGGGCCAGGTTCTGGAACCGGGACTTCTCCGGCGCGGAGGCCTACAACCGGTCGGTGACGCCCAACCGGAAGAGGCTGATGAAATACCTGGGGATCGAAGACAAAACCACGCCGCCTTCCAATTACAACCTGGGATTGCCCGATATACATCCGCAGGCCGGTATGGAATTTTACGGGGCTGTCAATGCGCCCGCCCTGGTCGCCGAAACCCCCGTATACCGGGTCTACCAGGTCAGGTGGCCCGTGCTGGACCGTGTAAACGGGGAGGGCCTGCTGATTCAGCCTAAAAATAAACCCGTGGCCCACGCCATCGTGCTGCCCGATGCGGACCAGACGCCGGAACAGCTGGCAGGACTTGCGCCCGGGCTTCCTTCCGCCTCTCAAATGGCCCGGCAGCTCGCCGAAAACGGCGTACAGGTGCTTATCCCGGTGATCATTGACAGGAGCCCGGTGGTGACAGGCAAACCTTTTCAGCAATCCAGGCGCGAATGGATCTACCGGCAGGCCTTTCACATGGGGCGGCATATCATTGGCTACGAGGTGCAGAAAGTGCTCGCCGCGGTGGACTGGCTTTCCGGGGCATACGGGAAAGACCTGAAGATAGGCGTGGCCGGTTACCTGGAAGGAGGTCTTATCGCGTTTTACGCTGCCGCCCTGGATACACGTATTGATGCCGCGCTGATCAGCGGCTATTTTCAATCCAGGCAAAAATTATGGAATGAGCCCATCTACCGGAGCGTATGGGGACTGCTCGAGGAATTTGGCGATGCCGAAATCGCCGCTCTCATTGCCCCGAGGCCGCTCGTGGTCGAATACAGCCGCATTCCTGAAATCTGGGACGGTCCTAAGCCCGGCAACCCGGATGCCTACAAATACACCGGCTTTAAAGGAAAAATAGAAACTCCTGCAGCAGGCGAGGTAAAAGAAGAGTTTCGCCGGGTGGACGGGCTTGTAAAAGCGGGCTTTCAAAAAAGGGAGCTCGTTACCGGTCCCGACGGGCAGGCCGTGGATTTCGGCTCGCCCAAAGCCATGGCGGGATTTGCCTCCTTTATCGGGCACCCGCGGTGGAAACCTGCGGAGAGCGCTGCTCCGGTCGACCTCCGGAAAGACTTCAATGCCGGGGAACGGCAATTCCGCCAGGCCAAGGAGCTGGACGAACATGTTCAGAACCTGCTGAGGATTTCCGATTATGACCGGAACCAGGCCTTTCTCGACAAATTGCTCCCCGAAATCCGTAAACGTACCTGGAGCACCCGCGCCTACCACCCGTATCACGCGCCGGATTCCTTTATTGTGCAAACCAGGCCCTACAGGGAGCAATTTGCGGAAGAGATCATCGGGAGATTTACCGATCCGCTTACGGCGCCCCGCCCGGAATCCCGCCAGATCTATGATTCGGAACGCTGGACAGGGCACGAGGTCCTGCTGAAGGTTTACGATCATTTTTCTGCTGCCGGCGTGCTGCTGCTTCCCAAAGACCTGAAGCCGGGGGAAAAAAGACCGGCAGTAGTGCTCCAGCACGGCCGGAACGGAGTACCCGAAGTAGTGATCAAAGGAAGCACGAGCTATAACAACATGGGAGCGCTGCTGGCAGACAAAGGATTCATCGTATTTGTCCCCTATGGTCTCTACAACGGGGAAGACCGCTACCGCTGGCTGGACCGGAAAGCGAACGGCCTGCGCAAAACGCTTTTCTCTTTTGTGCTGGCCCAGCACGAGCAAATCCTGAACTGGCTGAACACCCTGCCCCAGGTCGATCCGAAGCGGATTGCCTTCTATGGCAAAAGCTATGGCGGGGAAATGGCAATGCGTATCCCGTCGATCCTGGAAGGCTACTGCCTGTCCATTTGCTCAGGCGACTTCGGGGACTGGAGCCGCAAGGTGGCCGATACCAGGTACTACAACAGCTTCATGTATACCATCGAGTGGGAAATGCCCTATTTCAACATGGGCCGCACGTTCAGCTATGCAGAAATGGCCTACCTTATTTTCCCAAGACCGTTTATGGTGGAAAGAGGCCATGACGACCTTGTGCAGCCGGATGAATGGGTTGCTTCCGAATATGCAAAGGTCAGGTACCTCTATGACCGGTTCAACATGGGAGACCGGACCGATATCGAATTTTTCAACGGGGGGCATGCTTCGCGCAACGAGGGTACTTTCCGTTTCCTGCATCGCCACCTCAACTGGCCTTAGAAAGTATTGGAGCGCGGCCGGGCTTTAGCCCGGC
>JBEBSO010000463.1:0-3239 GCA_040394275.1 Telluribacter sp. | reverse complement strand
CTTCTTCTTACAGTCGCTCAGCGCCTCGAGGACAACCTGGAAGACCGAGCAGCGGTAGAGACGATCGACACCGGCAAAGCGATCCGCGAAACACTGGCCGCCGACCTTCCGCTGGTCGTGGACCATTTCAGGTACTTTGCCGGGGTCATCAGGGCGGAAGAGGGAAGCATAGCCGAACATGACGAGAACACGGTGAGCATCGTACTTCACGAACCCCTGGGGGTCGTCGGCCAGATCATTCCCTGGAACTTCCCGCTCCTGATGGCTACCTGGAAACTGGCCCCGGCGCTTGCCGCCGGCTGTACCGTCGTCCTGAAGCCGGCCGAGCAGACACCGGTCTCCATACTGGTGCTCATGGAGCTGCTGGAAGATATACTGCCGGCAGGTGTGGTAAACGTCGTAAACGGCTTCGGAACAGAAACCGGGAAGCCCCTCGCCACCTCCCCCCGGATTGCCAAGATTGCTTTCACAGGTGAAACCACCACCGGCCGCCTGATTCTCCAGTATGCTTCGGAAAATATCATCCCTGCGACCATGGAGCTGGGCGGCAAATCGCCCAATATCTTTTTCCCGTCCGTACTCGACCAGGAAGACGAATTTTTCGATAAAGCGATCGAAGGAGCAGTCATGTTTGCCCTCAACCAGGGAGAAATCTGCACCTGCCCCTCCAGGATCCTGGTTCACGAGTCCATTTACGACCGCTTCATCGAAAAAGTGATCGAAAGGACCCGCGCCATCCGGACCGGGCACCCGCTCGATAAGATGACCATGATGGGCGCGCAGGCTTCCAACGACCAGTACGAAAAGATCCTCTCCTATATCCGGATCGGAAAGGAAGAAGGCGCAGAAATCCTGCTTGGCGGTGAGGCCAACCTGCTCGAAGGCGACCTGGATACCGGCTACTATATCAAACCGACCATCCTGAAAGGGCACAACAAAATGAGGGTGTTCCAGGAGGAAATATTCGGACCGGTTGTATGCGTCACCACTTTCAAAACCGTAGACGAGGCAATCGAAATTGCCAACGATACCCTGTACGGGCTCGGCGCAGGCGTCTGGACCCGTGATGCGCACGAGCTCTATAAGGTACCGCGCGCCATCAAAGCAGGCCGTGTATGGGTCAACAATTACCATGCTTACCCGGCGCATGCACCTTTCGGAGGCTACAAGAAGTCAGGCTTCGGCAGGGAAAATCACAAGATGATGCTGGATCATTACCGCCAGACCAAAAACATGCTGATTTCCTACGATAAGAATAAATTAGGGTTCTTTTAAGTAAATACCGGTCAGTGCCTGCAAATCTTTCGCAGGTACTGATTTTTTTTCACGGACAGTCATGATACGCAGGATACTCATTACCGAAGCGGCGATCGAAATTATCGACCAGCTCAGAGACCGGCACGGACCGCTGATGTTCCACCAGAGCGGCGGCTGCTGCGACGGCTCGCAGCCGATGTGCTTCGAAAAAGGCGACTTCAAGCTGGGAAGCAGCGATGTGAAGGTAGGCGTCATCTACGGATGTGATTTTTTCATGAGCGCAGACCAGTTCGAATACTGGCAGTATTCCCAGCTTACCCTGGATGCAGTGCCGGGCAGGGGCGCCAGCTTTTCCCTGGAAATCCCCCTCGGCGTACGGTTTGTCATCCGGTCCCGGCTTTTCACGGCCGAAGAACTGCCCCTGCTTGAGCCGGTTTCCGCCTGCGAAAGCGAAGACAACCTCTAGCGATCCTCACCGGGCGCGCCAAACCTCCGCTTCCATATTTCGGCCAGCCCCGCCAGAGCCGGTCCCGGGATGTTCACGGCCCAGACCGTCAGGGTCGCGGCGACCACCTGCAGCGGATCAATCCCATATTGCTGAAACACCAGCAGGGCCGTAAACTCCCGCATCCCGAGATCACCGATTATATTAAGGGCAGGCACCAGCGTCTTCACCAGGAAAATCACTCCTGCGCCGCAAAACAGCTCAGACCAGCCCAGGTCGAAGCCGAACAACACCAGTGCGAGCACAAACTGCAGGGTAAACACCAGGTAGCGCAGGCTGCCGAGGCAGAGTGCTGCCGCCAGCTCCCGGCCGGAATACGCGCCTATCACTTCCAGGTACGGCTTTGCCTTTTTCAGCAGCCGGTGACGCGTTTCCCAGTGTGTCAGAGGCTTCCGGAACACGCCCACGGCAATCCCTGCTCCCGCAAGCACCGACAGGATCAACAGCAGGAACCTGAGCACCTCCGCCGGCACAGGCAGCGCCGTTTTCATCCCGTACAGGCTGCCTATCCCCGCCACCAGCGATACATAAAACTGGATACCGTTGGAAACCAGGGCCGGTCCCACAGCCATCCAACGCGACGCAGGCCCCACCGACGCTACTCTTCCCAGGGTATCGCCGAGCTGGGCGGGCATGGCCAGCCCGACCGCCAGGCCCGCCAGCGTCCCCCTGACCGCCTCGCCCAGCGTTACCTTTACCGCCCTCCGTAAAAGCAGCTGCCATTTCAGGCTTTCCAGCAGCCAGTTGACGGGACAAAGCCCCAGGAGCACCACGATCAACAGCGCATTTTCCTTTACCAGGACCGTTGAAATCCTGTCCCACAGCAACCGGAAAGCGAAATCCCGGCTCCCTAGAGAGGTATATACGTAATAAAATACGAAGACGGTAACAGCCAGTTTGGCCAGTAAAAGCAAAGCACTGTACCGGTATTTTTTTTCCAAAGAAGCGGCTGCTTGTTTATCTTGCACCATGATTCATCCATTCAGAAAAGAAGCCGCCGAGAAAGTGATCATCGGCGTCGATCCCGGCACCCAGGTGATGGGATATGGCGTCATTATGATCAGGGGCAAGGTCATTAGCCTGGTACAGTATGGCGTGATTAAGCTGGGCAAATATAGCAGCCACGAACTGAAACTTAAGAAAATATTTGAACGCATTACCCAGCTGATCGAGGAATACCTCCCGGATGAAATGGCAATTGAAGACCCGTTTTTCGGAAAAAACCCGCAATCCATGCTCAAGCTGGGGAGAGCGCAGGGAGTCGCCATGGCAGCTGCCCTTCACCGCAATATCCCTATCGTGGAATATTCGCCGAAGAAAGTAAAGCAGTCCGTGACAGGAAACGGCAATGCCACCAAGCTACAGGTGGCCTATATGCTGGAGCAAATCCTCAGCATGGAGCTCAACCGGGAGTTCCTGGACGCTACCGACGGCATCGCGAGTGCGCTCTGTCATCATTACCACGCCGGGTCCCCGG
>JBEBSO010000462.1:0-3241 GCA_040394275.1 Telluribacter sp. | reverse complement strand
AGGCACAGGAGGTCTCCCTCCTTTACTCTCCCCTGCTCCCAGGCCTCGGCGAGCGCAATGGGGATGGAAGCCGCGGTCGTATTCCCGTACCGCTGTATGTTGCTGACCACTTTTTCTTCCGGCAGGCCCAGCTGCTGCCTGATGTAATCGCTGATCCGGATATTGGCCTGGTGCGGGATAAGCAGGTCTATATCCTCCGCCTGATAACCGTTGGCGGAAAGCGCTTCCTGTATTACTTCGGAAAACCGGACCACAGCATGCTTGAATACCGCGCTTCCGTTCATATAGACATCAAATCCTCCTTCGTCCACCATGTCCTTGGTAGCCGACCGCTCCGGGCGGCTGCTTCCGGGATCCCGCACATACAATTCTTCGGCATAGCGACCGTCCGCATGCAGGTGTGTCGAAAGAATGCGGCGCCCGGGATCCGGTGTCGCCTCTACGACGACCGCGCCGGCGCCGTCCCCGAAAATCACCGCGACATTGCGCCCTGCGGTACTCTTGTCGATCCAGGTAGACTGTATTTCAGAGCCTACCACCAGCGCCCGTTTATACATGCCTGATTTCAGGAACTGGTCGGCAATGGACAATGCGTAGACAAAGCCGGAACATTGTTCCCGGATATCGATGACAGGCTTTCCATCCATCCCGAGTTCCCGCTGCATCAGGAAAGCGGACCCCGGAAAGAAATAGTCAGGTGTAATCGTCGCGTAGACAATGACGTCGATGTCTCCGGGAGTAAGCCCTGCCCGCTCCAGCGCCTGACGGGACGCCGCCGCCGCCATGCTCGCATTGGTGTCTTTGCCGTAAGTAAAATATCTCCTTTCCTGTATTCCTGTCCGTTCCCGGATCCATTCGTCGGATGTTTCCATCCATTGTGTCAGATCCTGGTTGGTCAGCACATTTTCAGGAACATAGTACCCTGCGCCGCTGATTCGCGAATAAATCATCATCTGACCGCCTCAAACTTTTTTGATCTCAAATGTATATTCCTCCATGATCAGGTTGGCCAGGAGCTTCTCGCAGGCGGTTCTCACCTTTTCTTCCGCGTCCTCGTCGCTGGCCGCCTCAAGCTTCAGGGTAATGTGCTTACCGATCCGTACATCCCCGACCTGATCTATACCCAGATTATTAAGACCCAGCTTCACCGCTTTGCCCTGCGGATCGAGAATCTCTTTTAACGGCATTATATTGATATCAGCAACGTACGACATGGTATTTTGTGTTTATTATGTTATTGTTAAGTCTCTGAATTAATCCGGGGGCAAAATTGCAATATTTTCGGGAATTATCTGCCCGATGTAAATCGTAAAATCAGCGAAACCACGATATAAAGAAAAATAATGACGGGGATCGCAATGATTTGCCATACAGCCAGAAGCAATGCGGAGACAGCCAGGAAGCCATACCTCACCCGGTTTTCATGCCATCCGAAGGATTTGAACTTGAGCGCGAACAGCGGTATTTCCGCTACGAGCAGAAACGACATCAGCAGGGTAAGTGCGATAAGGCCGGCCGGGGCTGTGACAAACGGCGCTATCTGCGGGTAACGGTCGGCAATGAGGGGCAGCGAGCAGACCAATATGGCATTGGCGGGTGTGGGCAGCCCGATAAAAGCCTCGCTCTGGCGGGGATCGTTGTTGAATTTGGCAAGTCTCAGCGCGGAAAAGACCGCGATCAGGAAAGCTACATAGGCTACCCAACCATTTTCCCCTTCCGGCAGGCTTTTTTCCATAAGCCCGTAGACGATCACCGACGGAAGCACACCGAAAGTGACTACATCCGCAAGGGAATCGAGGTCTTTCCCGATCGGTGAAGCGGCATGAAGCAGCCGTGCAGCGAAGCCGTCCAGGAAATCGAATACAACCGCCAGCCCGACGAGCAGGCAGGCCGTATACACCTGGCCCTGCAGGGCCTGTACAATTCCTATACATCCGCAAAGCAGATTGGCGCAGGTAATTGAATTGGGAAGGTGACGAAGCATGTGATACGCTCTTTCAGAATAAGAAGAACAGGCCGCCTCCGCGGGTGCTGCCGCAAAGGTATGGAGTTTTGGTCAACAGACTACCGCAGAAAAGGATTGTTCGCTTTCTCGTAGCCGATTTTGGTAGGCAGGCCATGGCCGGGATAGACAACATAGTCCTCCTCCAGTACAAAAAGCTTAGACCTGATGCTGTCGATCAGCGTATCGTAATCGCCCATTGGCAAATCCGTCCTTCCGATGCTTTCCCTGAAAAGCACATCGCCTCCCATGACAAATTTCTGATCGTCACTGACGAAGGCTACGTGCCCCGGTGCGTGTCCCGGTACATGCAGCACCCGCAGCGCTGCGTTTCCAAACCGGATGACGTCCCCCTCTCCGATCCAATGCTCCACTTCAGGCTCATCAAACCCGTAAAACCCGTAATTTGAAGCATAGGCCCTGACCGATTTCAGGAGCGGACCGTCATGCGGATGCAGGCTCAGGGGGATGCCGTACCGGTTTTTGAGGAAAGAAATCCCCAATACATGATCAATATGTGCATGGGTATTCAGGATGGCGACCGGCACCAGCCGGTTTTCCCCGATAAACCGGACAATATGCTCGTGCTCCTTCGGCTCGTAGTTGCCGGGGTCAATAATAACGGCCTCCCGGGATTCATCGTACAGGATATAGGTATTTTCGGCGAAAGGATTAAATGTAAAACACTTTATCTGGATCATAAACTGCATCATTTCCGTAAACTGACCGGCCGGGTCGGCTTACAGCCGACCCGGCCGTACCTCAAACCTACTACACTTTACTTAAAATAAACACGATCATGCCTTCTTTTTTTGGAAAGTAAAAAAGAGAAAATCAGGTCGGCATCCCGTGCCGCAGGGCCGGGAAAACGACGGCGGCACAATGTTTGCTGCAACATCAGAGCATATCCGCACTACCTGTCTAAAGGGTACAGGCCGGAAGTCCCGGTATCCGGATACAAATTATCCGGGAGGGGGCGTTGATCCACGCCGGTCTTTAGCTTATATTTGACAGTCAGGCAATTATCCTGCATTTCCCCCAAGAGGTCTCACACTGTTTTCCGGATCACCGCTATGATAGAGACAGTTTTCAGACGTATTCTCACCAGCTATGACCAAAGGTTTGTATCACGCAACCTGGTCCTGTTCGTCGACCTGACCATTACCACGATTTCCTTCTGTGCCGCCTGTATCCTCCGCTACAATTTTGACCTCGAAGGCTTCGACCATCTCCGCTTTG
>JBEBSO010000461.1:0-3242 GCA_040394275.1 Telluribacter sp. | reverse complement strand
GGAAGCTGATCAGGTTGCCCTTTGCGGCCCGGATGCCGTGATTGCGTGCGGCTGCCGGCCCGCCCTGAACAGCCAGGTGCAGGATCCGGCAACCGGGATATTGTTCGGGGAGTTTTTCGAGCGCCGGGAGAAAGGAAGCATCGGACGCATCATTGACCACGATGATTTCAATATGGAGCTTTTCGCCGGCCGTTTCTTCCTGGTTCAAAATGCTCCCGATGGCCCGATGGATCTCGGTCCCGTTATTACGGGTTGGGATGATGACGCTAATTCCAGGAAAACTCATGGGAAGTAAAGTCGATAAAGGATTGAAGAAATTCACCGGGATCATATCCCAGCTTCCATTGGTAAGCGGGCAGGTCCGAAGTCAGCTTTTTAAGCTTCTGGTAGGAGATGTCTCTCTTGTGGGGCAGGTGATGCAGCGTAGTGGGCGCCATGGCAAACAGTGCGCCGGAAGGACTTGCCTTTTCAAAGGTTGTCGCCCTTTCTCCCGTGACCCTGGGCAGAAGGATAGCATTCACCCGGGCCTGCCTCGTCGTAAGCTCCGGGAAATGCTCATGGATATGAAAAATGGCTTTCTGGTCCCTGTACGTCTCACGATTAGTAATAAACGATGCCCAATCCGGGAATCTTCTTTCGAAATTGTCCGGCTCGACTTTGGCGGTCTGGAACAGCATGTGAACGGAAGGTGCTTCCCCCGATTGTTCGACCCAGATATAGTCGTCGCCCAGGTACTGGTAGCCGCTGCGAAGCAACTGCAGGCAGGATGTTGACTTGCCCGAGCCGCTCTGTCCGGTGATGATGAAGCCCGAGCCGTTCCGCGCCATTGCACCGGCATGTACCAGCTGGACCGGAAGGTCCCGTGTCCAGAAATGAAACAGGATCCTGAACGAGAAGGTGGATTCCCACCACGGGATATCATCCGTCGTCCGGGCCCAATAGATACCTGTACGCTTCGACCTGGAATACAGGAACAGCTGTCGCTGCCAGGGCTGAAAAAAAATCTGCACGTCTTCCTGGTCGAGAGAGGCGTTATATCCCTGTGCGTTGAATCCCTGCTAGGGGGGAGCTTTGAGGCGGGCGGAAAGATATTTGTCCTCCGTATACCAGATGGTAAGGTCGGGTGGGTCGTCCGTTTCGGCTTTTAGATGCAAAAGAGACGGAAGCAGCCTTTGCCGCATGGTTTCTGAGGGGGTTTTCAGATGTATCGTACGGCCGGCCAGGGAAAGACAATCGCCCACAGGGTTACGGACAGCCGTAATTAAGCAATGAATTTCTTCAAAGTAGTCAAGAGGGGTCACTTCCGGACAGTTTATTCTTTCTCTTTAATGGTCCATCCGCTTTCATCGACATCGTGTATCGGGTCAAGCAGAAGAAGGTCCTGCATGTCCGCATAGCGGTTGAATTTCGACGGAACGTACTCAGCCGGAGAAGCCGGGACAGCCGGTGGGGTGGTCATTTCGATGGTCGTCTGCCGGACGATTTCTTCCGCAAGAAGGTCCCCGAAAACAACGGCCAGCTCTTCGCTGATGGTATTGGATTGTTCAGGAAACAACGCGGCGAGTTGCCGGATGACGGGATCCGGATCGGGAAACGGCAGTGCGCCGAACAGAGAAACAGCGATGCCTTGTATGCTGTAATAAAGTCCTGTATCTAAATTGGCAATAATGTACTCGCCTTCAAATACGTCGGAGGCCAGACTGGATTCAGTATATACATGTTGCTGGAGGTGGATTAGGATTTTTCAAATTTACACCAGAAAAGTAATAATATACAATGAGTTATACAATTTTTTTAGTCAGTGCGGGTATCATCCGGAGAGATCCGCAGGCCGGGCTTTTTCCCGGGGAACGATCCGGCTCAGCTGCCGGCCTGGCCGAAAAGCTGCCGGATAAAGGGAGTGACCATCCGGATCAGTTCCCCGGCAGAAGAGAGGGTGGTCGGAATCTGGCGCGGGAAAAAAATCAGGAATTGCGTAGGGATCAGCAGGCAGGCCATCGCGGCGACGGGCAGAAAAGTATGGACGTACCGGCCGGCATTTCGTGCCAGAAGGGCAAAAAAGATGATCAGGACCGGGAAGGAATAGGCCATGCTGCGCGTGATGTCATATACGCTGTAGGCAATGACGACCTGGGCACAAAGCACAAGCAGCAAGACAAGAAAAAAGGCTTTGTGACGGGAAAAAAGCAGGAACAGGCACCAGGCGGGAATAAGCCACAGCCCTTCAAAAGTGAGGAATACCCCGATAAGCCGGTGCTGGAATTGATATGGAATCATATCCAGGCTCACGCCGGCCTGGGCACCTACGGGCGTCCACAGCTCGGATTTCAGGGTCAAAAGCACCCGGAGCAACAGGTACAGGAAGCCGGCCAGCACGACGGCGAGGCATTCCCTGCTGACCACAGCCTTTTTTACCTGCCCGGGGGTACCGGGTATTCTATAATCCGCCTGCTGGATCAAATGAAACAGGAAGACACCGGGCAACGCCGTAAAAGCCCGTTCATCCGTCCAGGCGGCCAGGAAAAGACTGAGCGCGACCAGGAGCGGATTCCTGAAGTAAAGTCCCGCCAGGATAAAGAAATAAGCATAGGCATCAAACCAGAAATCGTAGTCCCAGAAAAATGCTTTGCACAGGTAGGTAAACGAGCAGCCGACTGCGAAAAGCAGCGCGTTTTTCCGGCTGGTAAACCTGGCCGGAAGCTCGAGCAGCATATAGAGGAAAGGAAGCAGAAGCAGCGATTGTATCAGGTAAAGCACTACGATATCTTTCCCCGAGCCCCCCGATCCGATGCCAAGGGCCTTTCCCAAAAGGGGGACGGTCAGGCGGAAAGCCATTTTGGATTTGTGAGAATCGTCGTTGAGCTGGGCGGAAGGCAGGAACGGGTGCCTGATTTTTTCGAAGTAGTAGCTGTAGGTCGTAGCGGGCGATCCGTCGGCCAGGATCTCCAGGTACTTGGGGTAAGTCGTCGCAAAAACGAGAAGAAAAAGGAGGAAAATTATTTTGCTCCCCGAAAGGTAGTGGCCGGGTTTTCCATACTTCTCTGGCAATTGGGCGGGCATCAGCTTCTGGTTGGTTTGGCACTCCGTTGGCAGCAGGAGTATGTTTTTCAGCAAATATAGCAAATCAGGCCGTTATCGCCTGATTTGCTGCTTTTACTAAAGTTTTACAGGTTGAATATCCTCCTGGCATTACCGCTCCGGATCAGGTTCTTTACCTCCTCGCTGGCTTCGGCCGGCCGAAG
>JBEBSO010000460.1:0-3246 GCA_040394275.1 Telluribacter sp. | reverse complement strand
TTAAGCAGCCATGGCGTAATTAGATTCGCCAGTTATTGTTCGAAAGGCATTGATTAACGGGAGGTACCCCCAACTCCCGGCATGCTTACACACAGACCTTCAACCCGCTGTCAAAACCGGTCGCCCCCATGTATAGTGATTTCCTCCTGGTACAACAGCAATTACTCCTCAGAAGGTTCCTCGCTTTCCGGCGGAATCTCCAGGTTGGCAAAAAGCGCATCCATCTGCGCGGCATATTCCGCCGTATCGTCCACGTAAAAATGAAGCTCCGGCACGATGCGCAGCTGGTGCCGTACACGCTCCGCCAGCTTCTGCCGGATGAACTTCGTATTCTCCCGGATGCTTTCCAGGAAAAGCTGCTTGTTCTTATCCGGTAAAAAGCTCAGGTATATCCGTGCAATGCCGAGGTCCGGGGTCATCCGGACCACCGTTACGGTCACGAAAACACCGTTGACCAGGTGCCTGGCATCCCGCTGAAATATCTCTCCCAGGTCCTTCTGGATCTGGCGCCCTACCTTTTGTTGTCTTTTTGATTCCATCGCCTTCTGTTCTTTTCCCGGCCCGGCCGGACAAACCGTTGCAAATATCATACATAGTTTTATTTTTGCAGGGTTCAGGCTGTATATTTCGGATATTTATCCGGATTCCCGCCGATCTGGCGGGTGCCGGCATGATGCGGGTCTGTCATTTAAATGAATGATTTTTTCCGGGTGTATAGTTCCGGACCGGGTGGACAAATGCAAAAAGGCAGGTACAATTATTAATAAAGGCAATTTTGCTTAGCATATTTAAGGGAAACTCGACTTTTCAGGCAATTTGCCTCGTTATATTTTTTCTCGGGATCAGGTTTTCCGTACTCGTGCTGAAAGTGCCGCTGCTGGTGCCCGAGCTGAACTGGATGCTGGTAGGGGAACAGATGGGCAGGGGCTTTGTCCTCTACCGCGATATCTGGGACAATACCAGCCCCCTTTCCGCCTGTGTGTACTGGGCGGTCGACTACTTCCTGGGGCGTTCCCAGCTGGCCTACCAGGCCATCGCCGCGGGCGTGGGGCTGCTCCAGGTACTGTATTTCAACTACCTCATTTCCAGCCGGGATATATTCCCGCGGCGCAATTTCGTGCCCGGCCTTATGTACGCGCTTTTCCTGAATATTTCCTTTGATCTCACCACGCTTTCGCCTACGCTGATGGCCGGCACGTTTTTGCTGCTGGCGTTGGGCGGATTCGTAAATATCCTCTCCCGGCGGCAGGTTACCAACGAAGTTTTCGAAGTGGGTCTTTATATCGGCATTGCCACCCTGTTCTACCTGCCGGCTTATCTGTTTTCGGTCTGGGCGGTGATCTGCCTGCTGTTTTATACCGGCGCCAGTTTCCGCCATCACCTGCTGGTTTTTTTCGGGTCGCTGTTCCCCCTGCTGATGGTGTTGCTGCTTTTTTACCTCAACGACGGTTTGGACAGCCTGAATATGAACCTGTTCGCTTCGGTGTTTAAGGTCAATGAATTTACGCTTTCTGATTTTTATACCCTTCTGGCCACGCTCTCGATCCCGGTTGTCCTCGGTGTAATGGGATTGTTCCGGATATTTACCTATTCACGGTTTGTTCACTTCCAGACGCAGGTGCAGCAGATCATGGCGATCTGGTTTATCATCTCGCTGTTTACGGTGCCCTTTATGCAGTACCTCGCTCCTTCCCAGTTCGCGCTTTTTATCCCGTCCATCGCTTTTTTTGCCGCCAACTATTTTGAAAGCTTCAAAAACCGGCTCCGGGGCGAGCTGATTTTCCTGTTTTCACTCGGGGGGATTCTCCTGTTCCTTTTTAACGGGGTGCTGGGAATATTGCCGGAGAGCTTCCTCGGGAGGCTGGACAACATGAAGGCAAAGCCCGCCCTGCTGCCCGATGAGATCACCTGGAAGAAAATTCTCGTCCTTGGCGAGGATGAAGGAGAATACCTCGATAACTTTACAGCGACGCCCTACCTCAACTGGAACCTGGCCCGGCACGACCTTCACAACCTCGACAACTTCGAGAGCGTGATCCATATCAGCAACAATTTTCAAAAAGATCCGCCGGAATACATTATCGATAAAGAAGGGCTGATGCCGCGGATTTTTCAGCGGGTTCCTGCCTTGAAAAGCCGGTATAAAAAAAGCGGGTGGCCGGGTATTTATGAAAAAACCGGCCAATATCCGTAATTTAACAGACGCCTTGTATTTTTCGGGCGGCTAAAAGGGGCGTTTTTTACATTTGTTGAAGGGAATGAGGTGGTTTTATCTGGTTTGTACAGGTGTTCTGTGCACTTTATGGTGCGGAGCTCAGCCGTTACCACATCCTTCGGGCGAAGAACAAAGCCGGGACAGCCTTCGCTACACGCGCCTCCGCGAGCGCATGAAGAAGAACAAGGTCACCAGGGAGCTGTACAACCTGCTGTTCAGGGATGTGTACAACAGGGATGTAGGCGGCCAGGTCAGCACGATAGAAGACAATCCGTTCAAGCCGTATGAAGGACTTACGATCGGCAGGATTACGATCCATTCGCTGGATGTGCTGGGCCAATCGGTCTACGATACCACCAGGAAAGGGCGGAGGCTCGAGCGTTTCGCGAGCAAAACCTTCCACATCAATACCCGCGAGCGGATCATCCGCCATTCACTGCTGCTTTTCCAGGAAGGAGACCTGGTGGATCCCCTGCAGCTGAAGGACAATGAACGTCTGCTCCGGCAAAACCCCACCATCCTCGACGCCCGGATCTTACTGAGCCGCCGGGAGGGCGTGGACTGGCTGGTGGATGTCGATCTCTACATCCAGGATGTATGGTCGCTGCTGCCGACGGGCAATTTCAGGGGCTTCAGCCGGTTTGAAATAGGCCTCGACAACCGGAACGTGCAGGGAATGGCGCATACCAATTTCTCCCGCATCCGGTGGAATGCCCGGGATACCCTGCAGAAGTTCCAGTTCCGGACCATCTATGCAATTCCCTACATCGGGCGCACCTTCATTACCGGCCAGGTAGGTTTTATCTGGGAGCGGGACCTGAAGCAGGAGTTCATCCGTTTTTACCGGCCTTTCCTGACCATCCACACCAGGTATGCCGGTGCTGTGGAAGGCGGACATACCGCCCTGCGCGAGTACAAGCGGTTCTCGAATGACCTGGAAAAGGTAGTCATGTATTCCGTCGACTACAATTACTACGATGTATGGGCAGGCCGGTCGTTCCGGTCGCCTTTCGGAAGCGAGGAAAGAAGGG
>JBEBSO010000459.1:0-3246 GCA_040394275.1 Telluribacter sp. | reverse complement strand
GCCCGACGATCTCCCGGTAAAGCGGGAAGTCGGAGGTGATCACCGGCAGGCCCATCGCCATGTACTCAAACAGCTTGGTCGGGTACGAAACGGGGTAGTCCCCCACCGGTTTCAAAAGGGCCAGCCCTGCCACCGCCCCCCTTCCTTCCGCCAGGACGATGCGCTGATCGGTGTACCCGTAAAAGGAAACATGCCGTCCGGCCTCCCCGAACCCGGGCAGAGCTTCCAGCTGAGCGGGCGTCAGGTTGGATCTTCCGAAAAACTTCACCCGGCAATCCGGGTACCGGCGGCTGTAGCCGGCAATGGCCCTGATCATCACATCGACCGATCGCTCCATCGAAATGACCCCGGAGTAGAAAAACATCCTGCCTCCGCTGCACGGCTCCGGTCCCGGGCTGTTCATCACCCCGTCGATCAGCGGCAGCGATACATAGTTGTGCACCACCTCCGGCCGGTATTTCAGACCGGTGAATACGTCCCGGTAGGCGTGCTCGGTAAATACGTAATGAAAGTGTCGCCGGGCCAGGCGCTCGAAAACGCCGTAAAGCTTCCGGAAAAGATAACCGTTGTTGTACTGCTTGTGCGTAAACTTCTGGTAGAGATTTTCCTGTACCTCAAATATGACGGCCGCTCCCATCCATTTGAAGACGAAGGCCAGCGGTATGAGCTCGGGAACGAAAATATGGAGCAGGGAAGGCCTTATTTTCAGGCACTTCCAGATCACCACCGGGTAGCTGAAAAGGATCCTCGCCGCCAGCTTCCGGAAAACCGGCAGGCCGATCATGTGTATCCCCTGCGCAGAAATACCGGTCGTAACGCCGGGAAGCGCACAAAATACTTCGTAGCGACCCGTAAGCGCGGGCGCTGTCTTGAACACAATCCTCGGATCAGCCGAAGGATGTACCGTACTAAGTAGAAGAACCCGGCAATTCATGAATTAAAAACCCCGCAGGTGCGGGGCTGTTGTAAAAACGGGCGGCCAGGTCAGGCTTCCTTTTCCGCGGCGACCTCCGCTTCGGTATTTTCCGGGGCGGCTTCGCCGGGATCTTCGGCCTCGAATACCTCCGGCAGGGACCTGCACAGGATACCGTACCAGCTGACCAGCTTCTTTATATCTGAAATGTATACCCTGCTCCTGTCAAAATCCGGCAAGACCGAATCCAGGAACTCGATAAATGCTTTGTCCGAAGACTTCTTGGGATCCAGGTTCAGCACCCCGTTGTACTGACCGTGAATGGTCCGGAAAACCTCCGAAAGGGGAACAGACTCAACGGCGCCGGTCGTAAAAATGGAAACGTCATTCAGCACCGAAATCTGCGCATTGCCTCCCACCATGGATTTCTCGCGTTTTGCATCGAGCGTTTCGACGATAACGCCGGATCTGCCGGGCTTGAGAATCCGGAATAACCCGCTTTTGCCGGCTATATTGGCGACTTCCTTTAACAGCTCTGCTCCCTTCTTGTTTGATGTTGTACTCATTACATTCTATTAATTTTCTCAGTTTGGCTCCGCAAAATAACGCAATCCCCGCGCCATTACCAATCTTAGCCGGACTTTCCTTTCAGAAAGGCCTGGTTGCACGAGTCTATAACTTCCAGCAGCTCCTCCCTTCCGGCCCCGGTTTCGGAGGAGGTCACCAGGAAAGGAGGAAGCTCCTCCCAGGATTCCAGCAGCTTTTGACGGTACTGCTCCAGGAAAGCCTCCAGCTGTGACTTTTTAAGCTTATCGGTTTTGGTCAGGACGATATAAAACGGGATCCCCTCTTCCCCCAGCATCTCCATAAACTCAAGGTCGCTTTTCTGGGGGGGAATCCGGCTGTCCACGAGCACGAATACACTCACCAGGTTGGGCCGGTACCGCAGGTAATCATGCAGCATGACCCCCCATTTTTCGCGCTCACTCTTGCTGACCCGCGCGTACCCGTAGCCGGGCAGATCGACCAGGTACCACTTCCGGTCGATCACAAAATGGTTGATCAGCTGCGTCTTGCCGGGCTGCTGGGAGGTTTTGGCCAGGCCTTTCTGCTGCGTGAGCATATTGATCAGCGAAGACTTCCCGACGTTGGAACGGCCGATCATCGCGTATTCGGGAAAGTCCGGCGCCGGGCAGGCCCGGAAATCCTGGTTGCTGACCAGGTATTTTGCCTCTCCGATGGTCATACTTTCGCTACAATAGATGCCAGATCCGCCGGCGAATAATGTACGTTTTTCAGGGTTTTGTCGTCTATCTTCCTGTACACCAGGAACTTGTCGCCATCCTGCCGGCAATAAGCCTCCGTTCCCTTTGCCCTGTAGTAGGCGATGGTTTCCTCGGCTTCTTCTGCCGAACGGCAGGCTTTCGACATGTTGGACCGCTGCACTTCGTCGAAAAGCTCCCGGAATTTTTCGCCAAGCCCGAATTCCAGCACGGCGCCGGAAAGCACATACTGCAGGTCGCACAGCGCATCCGCCACGCCGACGATGTCCTTTTCCAGGATAGCCACTTCGAGCTCCTTGAGCTCTTCGGCCAGGAGCGCGACGCGCAGCCTGCAGCGTTCGTCGGAAGGAATCCGGGGCTGGTCCAGAACGGGGTGCTTGAAAGTACGGTGAAACTCTGCTACCTGATTCAGGCTGTCTAGCTGCTGCATTTTGATATTGTTAAGGTTTACTGAAAAATGGTTTGCTTCCATCCGCTCATTTCATTCCATCTGCGCATAGATCCGGTCGATGGCTTGGGCCAGGTCCAGGTCTTTCCGGGTTACCGTATCGCCGGCGTCATGGGTGCTCAGCGTGATATCCACCCTGTCGTACACGTTTGTCCACGACGGGTGGTGATTCATTTCTTCTGCTGCCTGCGCCACCTCCGTCATAAACCTGAACGCTTCTCTGAAATCAGCGAAGCGGAAGCTTGCCCTGAGCTTATTGTCCTGTTCTATCCACATGGTTATCCTCATTTAGGTACTCCATATTCCCCGCAAATATTGTGCCGCAGCTTTCAGACGACGTTCACTTCCGGCTGCAGCCGTATCCCGAACCGGTCATGTACCGACTCCTGTATCCGGCTTGCCAGTGCCAGCAGCTGCGCCCCGCTGCCGCTGCCATAATTGACCAGCACCAGGGCCTGTCTCCCGTGCACGCCGACCTCCCCTTCCCGGAAGCCTTTCCAGCCCAGGTTTTCGATCAGCCAGGCCGCCGGGATCTTTATGACGCCGTCACCGGTCCGGTATCCTGGCAGGTCAGGGTATGCCTGCTTCAATGCATCGTAAAC
>JBEBSO010000458.1:0-3278 GCA_040394275.1 Telluribacter sp. | reverse complement strand
CCTGCTCGTCTTCCACGACGTAGTAATCCCGGTGCAGCCCGTCGCTGATCCACCACTCCTGCTCAATGCGCTCGGGACCGTCGGCTTTCCGTATATTATGTACTTCTCCTTTATAGCGAAAAAGTACGGGCGGGTAATCCGGGACCGGGGCAGTAACCTCAATCGGCTCGGGGTTGGGCGCCAGGTGTACGGGCCTGGGACGGTCGGTACGCCAGCCCGTCTGTGGCTTTTCTTCCAATGAGCGCGCTTCCTTCACCGATCTTTCGGGCCAGTGGTGTTCTACCGGCAGGTAGCGGTGAATGATGCCTGGCCCACCCCGCCCGGCGATACGGTCGAGCAGTCCGGCGACGGTCGCATGATTATGGCTCCCCGTAAGGCTCCACAAGCTTTCCTGGGCCGGCGGGATTGCTGCCACTACCGGCGCTTCCAGCACAAAAAGCTCGATCCCCAGGTCAGGCTCAATTGTCGCGATCTTTAGCTCAAATAGCTTGAACAAGTGACGTATGTTACAAGATGGACTATAGGTCCAGATCGTTATTTCCTGCGTTTTGCCATCCACCCGGAAGGTTTTCAGAACTGCCTTCTGAAGCCCTTTGTTCTCTTCCGCCAAACGCGTACACAAGGCTTCCAGTAGCCGCTCAATGGCAATGCGGATCGCAGTTGCCGTACGGACAGGCTCCAGGCAGGGCAGGCGCTCGTGGTAAGGTGGTACCGGCACTATCGGGTGAATCACCTCAGCCGCCACCCCTGTTACCTGGTCGATACGATCCGGCAGGCTTTGCCCAAACCGCCGGCGCAGCACGCTGCGGGGCATATCGATAAACTTCCCGATCCGGGTCAGTCCCAGCTTATGCAGCTTTTCGACTATCTCCCGGGCAATACGCAAAGCTGCCGGCGGCAGCGGTAATATCGCGCCTCTATCTTCTCCTATCGTAACAATCTCCTTCCCGCCTCCATACCGCGCTATCGCCCAGGCCGTACCGGGCGTACCGGCCATCCCTACCCTGACATCATACCCCAATTCCGTCATTCTCCCGGTAATGTCTTCCAGGTAAGGTTGCTCTCCTCCCCACAGATGAGGACAGCCCGTTGCATCCAGCAGCAGACCGTCGGGCGGATCAATGGCTACCACCGGGGTAAAGCGGATAGCCCATTCCGCAAAGGCAGACAGTACCTTTTCGGGTAACGTTCCGCTATATTCTACCACTTCCAACCCGGGAAAAGCCGCCCGGGCATCAGCAACGACCATACCCGTTTCAATCCCCAAAGCTTCTGCCGCCACACTGGAAGCTGTTACGACCATACGCCCGCGCTGAGGCGTCGCTATCACGAAAGGAATACCCTGCAGATCAGGATACCGCCTGACGTGCCGGTCGGTCATCAGGTGCCGGAACCATATGGAAACGTATCTTTTCATGGTCAGCCATCTCAAAATGATCTTCCACCCATTGCATCTGCCAGCTTCCGGGTTGTCCGTTACGTACTTTCTCGAGGGTCACCTCCCAGGCCGGGAAACCGACTCCCGGCAGGCCTTCATGCAGAGCGCTGGGTACCGGCCGTATTTTCCACCGGCAGACAGACGCAATGGCAGATGCGATCTTCGGCCGGTAGCGATGCAGGAAACAGTTTACCCGGCTTTGCTCTACTGCCAGCTGCAGGCGGCGCGATTGGGCAAGATCCAGGTCCGTGACCTCTCCCACCACTGCCCCGAGCGCCTCACATTTCAGCGCCTGCTCGATCATCCAGGATAAGTCCGCCGGCTTCCTGTTGTCTACGAAAAGGATACGCTCGGGGTTTACGCCGAAAAAACGTAAAGCCGGGGGGAACAACGTTCGCCCGTTACTGATCCACAGGCAGGTATCATGCGCCCGTACGGTACTACCCAGCAGGCTTGCCATAAAACCCGAAGTAGCCGCAGCACATTCAGGCGACATGCTGACAAATTCATGGATACCGACAGGGAATACCCCGCAGGGAAAAGCCTCCGTAACAGGTCCCAGACCGGCATCTACCCCGCGGCCATGCACCCTGCGCTGCATTCCCTGCATAGCCAGGATCTCCATTTTCAGCTTTCTGACGATCTCACTTTCCATTAGTACATTCTCCTGTTCATTCACCTCTATAAACCCGAAATGTGCCCCGGCTGAAGCCGGGGGTTAGGCATGGTCGATGCTACAAATCTTCCTCATTATTTACCCTATGATGTACCCAAAGGTCGTACAAGAGGGATATTTCATCTGGCGGTTCATACCTTTTCATTATTTATTTTGACAGGGTGTAAAAAATTATTACATTTGACACTAATCATGTCAAATGTTTGACACTAATAATATCAAACAAATGGAGAATCTCAAAATTTTTTTTGCTCCAAACCTTAAATTTCTCCGGGAAAGGGCAAAAATGACCCAGCAGGAGCTTGCCAACAAGCTGGAAATCACCCGCAGCAAGCTCAATGCGCTGGAGTCGGGTCAAACCACCGCGCCGAGGCCGGAAGACTACCTGAAATTTTCGGATTTCTTCAAACTGAGTATCGACACCTTATTAAAAATAAACCTGTCTAAGCTGGGTGAACTGAAGCTGAGGGATCTGCAGGCAGGGAACGATGTCTATATCACAGGGAGCAATATCAGGGTGCTGGCCGTTACGGTGGATCCCGACAACCGGGAAAACGTGGAGTATGTGCCGGTCAAGGCAAAAGCCGGCTACCGCGACGGGTATTCCGACCCTGACTATATCGCCAGTCTGCCGCGGTTTTCCATGCCGAATTTACCTTCCGACGGCAGCTTCCGGATGTTCCCGACCACAGGCGATTCGATGCTGCCTTTGCCGGAAGGTTCTGATATCATCTGCCGCTATGTCGCCGACTGGACAGTCCTCAGGCCGGGGGCGATGTGTATTGTGATTTTAAAAGGGGAACAGGATTTTGTCTTCAAGAAAGTAACGGTACAGCTACCGGGAAGAAGCCTTCTCCTGGAATCGCTGAATCCTGTATATGAGCCATATGAAGTGCCGCTCGACGAAGTGCTGGAAATATGGAAATACCACAGCTACCAATCGAGCGAAATCCCGTCTCCCACTTCCGATGTACAGCACATTTCCGTGACCGTAGGAGAGATCTTAAAGCAGATCAAAATGATGCGGGACGAAAAAACCGTGTGATCCTTTCCTTTATCTCTTCCTGATCAGCTTCTTTATCCCACACTCATTTCCCCGCCGGGACCTGATCCTCTTTATCACTTTTATCGTTAGTATATTAACCCCGGAGGCCATCTCCTTAC
>JBEBSO010000457.1:0-3322 GCA_040394275.1 Telluribacter sp. | reverse complement strand
GTCAGGTAAATTCCGGCCTGCGCGCCCCCTTCGCTGCCGGTCACGGCGGCCTGTTCCTCCGGAGCGGGTACGGGATCCCGGAAAGCATAATAGACGGCCAGCCCCGCCACTGCGAGCAATGCGATAAGGAACAGTACTTTCGATGTCGATTTCATAAAAAAGGTATTTTTTAATCATCCCCGCAGGGATTCCCGTCTTTTTTGTAATTTGATTACGATCTTTACAAAAATAGCAGGAGTTCCAGATAATACCTTACAATTTGCAAAATTTGACGCAACAATCCGATGCAACTCAGAAGGTTTGTGGTTAGATTCAAACGAATGTCCCCCCTGGGAATGGCCTTGTTCCCCTTCATCCTCATCAAGGGAAAACCTACCAAAACGCTCATCAACCACGAGACCATTCACCTGCGCCAGCAGGTAGAGCTGGCGGTTCTGCCTTTCTACCTCTGGTACGCTGTCGAATACCTCATCAGGCGTGCCGGATCACGCAGCCACTACGAGGCCTACCGGCGCATTTCGTTCGAAAGAGAGGCGTTCGAAAATGAAAAGGACATCCACTACCTGAAAAACCGGAAGCCCTGGCAGTTCATCAGGTACCTCTAGGAACGAAAGGTTCCCTTAACGACAGCCCGCTCCTGTGAGCAGGTAATGGCCGTCTCCTCTGGTCACCTTAAGGTGCAGCGACTCCGCCAATATGTGAAGAATAACGTCCAGCGGCTGCTTCTCAAAGCGTGCCGTGTAGTGACAGGAAGCCAGCCCGGGATCCGGGAGCCTGATTTCCGTATGAAATCCCCTGCCCAGGATATCCGCCACCTCCGCCAGGGTATTGGCCTTAAAATCATAAATACCGGTGTGGTAGGCCATCTCGTTCTCATCGTATCCCGTGGTGGTCAGCACCGAATCGCTGCCTAAACGGGCGCTCTGCCCGCGGGTGAGGAGCACTTTCTGCTGCTGCCTGCGTACCTCCACTTTCCCTTCCTGTACGTCTACACGCAGCGGGGACGCCCCCCCGTAGGCTTTTACATTAAATGAAGTCCCCAGCACCCGTATGCCTACTTCTCCGGCCGTCACCAGAAACGGGCGGGCCGCATCGGGAGCCACCTCGAAAAAGGCCTCTCCGCGCAGGGTCAGGGCCCTGGTCCGGCCGGGCAGGCCTTCCTGGAAAGAGACAGACGAATGGTGGTTGAGGAATACCCTGCTCCCGTCGGGAAGGTCCACCTCTTTCATGTTGCCCTCTGTGGAGAAAGTCAGCGGCGGAGCGGGAGCAGCCGGCCTGAAAAGCAGCCAGCCCAGGGACAGCGCCACCAGGACTACGGCCGCAGCGTTCCAGTAATTGAGACGAAAACCCGGGCGCCGGGCGGGCAGCGGCCGGGTTTCTTCCTCTGCCTTCGCTGATCGCCCCATTTTCTCCTTCACCTTCGCCCAGGCGGCATCGGTATCTGCCTCTTTCAAGGGTGTGCCCAGCTGCCGGCTACACATCCATATGGTCCGGTAAGCGTCCAGCTCGGCGCTCCTTCCCGGTGCCCCTTCCAGCCATTCGCTGACCTCGCCGATCTCCCCGGCATCTGCGGTCCCGGCCAGGTAACGGGCCAGCACCTCGTCCGAAATGTACTCCTTAGCGCTCATAACAAAGTAAAGAATCTCCCATGTACAACTGTCTGGTAAAAAAGGGAAGCGCCATCCTCCCAGGAATAAAACAGCCAGATCAACGCGGGCAGGTACTCCGCGAGCTCGGCCCGCAGGATTTTCAGCGCCTTCCCTATCTGGTTTTCGACGGTCTTTACGGAAAGGCCGAGCTTTTCGGCGATTTCCTGGTATTTGAGCTCCTCAAACCGGCTCATCCTGAAAATAAGCCGGCATTGCCCGGGGAGCTTCCCGACAGCCCGTTCGATCTGCAGCTCCAGCTCGTGACCGTTCAGGATTTCGTTCAGCGAATCGGCGGATTCGGCATGGGCATACACCGTGTACTCCCTGTGCGCCTCCCTCACCTGGAGGTGCTTGATCCGGTTCAGGCAAAAATTATGTACCGCCCGGTAGAGATAGGACTTCAGCGATATGCTGACCTCGAAGGTGTCCCGCTTTTCCCAGATGTTCAGAAACATCGTCTGTACCGCTTCCTCCGCCTCGTCCTGGTCTTTCAGCATCGATTGCGCATAATGACTCAGCCGCGCATAGTAGGCGCGGAACATCTCTTCAAATGCCCCTTCAGATCCCAGCCTGACGGCCGATATCAATTCTGCGTCGGTTAGTGACACCCTGAATCTGTTTTTTGTTCCGGCACAAAAATACACTTTCCCACCGGCCTTCAAAGTAACTTCCGGGGAAAGATCCCCCGCCCTCACGGCATCTCCCCGGTACCAAGACAACCCGACAGGGGAAAACCCCTATCCCGTATGCAAATTATCCCGGGACCTACCGGGAATGCTCCTCCCCCCGGGGCAGCCGACCGGAAAAAATCCGTACTTTTTTCCGGCAGACAGTAGGGGTATATGGACAGTGGATTGTCCTGGGTTTAAACTTACAAGTAAGATCAACTTCATTTTTTGGTAAACCATGAAAAACCTGTTCAAAAAGCTATCCATCCTTTCGTTAATCGCCGCGACGGTCCTGTCCGTTCAATCATGTTACGTCGACAGCCCCCCGCCCCGCGGAAACGCCACCCGCGACTATGCCCTGTCCGGTTTTGAGCGGCTGGAAATGGGCAGCGCATTTTCCGTCGTTGTACGGCAGGGAACCGCATTTTCGGTTCGGGCTACCGGCGAACTTAATGACCTAGACGACCTGGAAATATATGTGGAGGGCGGCTCGGGTAAGCTGAGGGCCGGCTACCGCAACCGCGTGCGCAACAGGCGCCCGATGGAAATCTCCGTCACGATGCCGGTACTCCGGAAAGTAGATTTTTCAGGCGCCTCCAGGTCCGACATTGAAGGCTTTGAAACGGCGGAATCCATCGAATTCGATCTGTCAGGTGCTTCCAGGTCCTATTTCAGGGGAAAAGCGGGGAAAATCGAAGCGGAACTTTCGGGCGCTTCGGAGCTGCAGCTGGAAGGAGAAGGAAACCGGCTGGAGGCCGAGCTTTCGGGCGCTTCCGACATCAGCGGCTTTGCCTTCCCGGTCAGCCGGGCCGACCTCGACCTGTCGGGTGCTTCCAAAGCGCGCGTCAACGTATCGGACCGGCTTAAAGTGAAGGCCGGCGGCGCCAGCAAAGTGCGCTACAAAGGTGCGCCGTCCGTAGAGCAGGACCTCTCGGGAGCCAGCAGCGTCACCCGGGAATAACCAGAGAGGTATGTATGCGAGAGCGCCGGCAGCGGAATCGCTGC
>JBEBSO010000456.1:0-3363 GCA_040394275.1 Telluribacter sp. | reverse complement strand
CGCTTTTGTCCGGATACGCTGGTCCGGATTGGACAAAAGCTGGTAGAGCAGTGCTTCCGGCTGGGCGGCGTAGTTCAGTTGGATGAACCGTTTGGTTTCGGATCTGAGCGCCCGGAGATCATCCCGGTCTTCGGTGACATCGAGCCTCCAGACCCGGCCATAGTTTTTGGTACCCCAGCCATTGATCCAGTCGGCAATATAAAGTGCGCCGTCGGGCCCGAAACGGATGCCGGTAGGCAGTATTCCTGTAAGTATGTTCTGCTCTTCTTCCAGCTCGAAGGAGGCGCCGCTGGGTTGGAGGCCGAAAGCCCAGATGGGCGACCTGGCCGGGTTACCGACAAACTCGACCAGGAAAAATTTGTTTTTCCATTTGGATCCGAGCGCGGTGCCCGGGTTGTAGGCCATGCCTGTAGGGCCATTGTGGAAGTTCCGGATGGGCGGAATGATGTAGGCCGCCTGTCCTTCCCACCGCGGCGTATACAATTTCTCATTCATCCATACTTTGTAGGTGTTGTTTCTCGGGTCCGTGTACTTTCCATATTGCCAGTTGGATCTCCATCCTGCATCGGAGCCCTCGACAATGTGTACAAGCCTTTCACTTTCCCCCGGATGATCGCCGTCGTTGTCCGAACTGATCAGGTTCCCGTAATCATCGAAGACAAACTCGTGGGTATTTCTCAGCCCGGTAGCGAAGACCTCGAATTTACTGCCGTCCGGGTTGGCCCGGGCAATGATCCCCGAGTTCGGGTGGGCATGGTTTACACCCCCGGCAGTAGTGATGTTGGCGCCGATGTCTCCTATGTTCCAGTATATTTTCCCGTCCGGTCCCTCGATGGGATTTGACATGCCGTGGCCGCTGAAGCCTATATGTACCCCGTAGCCATGACTGATCGACTGCTTTTCGTCGGGAATGCCGTCGCCGTCCCGGTCGGTAAGCCGCCAGACGTCAGGTGCGATCGTGACAAACATGTCCCTCGCCCTGACGAGGATACCGCCGGTAACGTCGGTGATCTCCTCAAAAAAATCATTCAGGATACGGGTAGCCACATCGGCAATGCCGTCCCCGGAGGTGTCTTCGAGCCGCCAGATTTCCTCCTTTTCCACCGCGAGGTCCCTCCAGTCGTGAAGGCCGTCCCCGTTCAGGTCTTTCAGCCAGCTGTTTTCCAGGCTCTTTTCGGGGGCAAAAGTGCTCCGCAGAAACCGGCGCCGGTCCTCTACCGTCTGCAGGCCGATGGAAGCGGTCATCCAGTTTTTATGGCCCCGGATGTCGAATTCCGAGTTCTTTTGCCTGTTGGTCCGGGTGAGGTACACCCGCCCCAGGTCGTCGATATCCATAGATACGGGGTCAGGCGCGAGTGAATCCGAGGCCCAGAGATCCAGCTTCAGGCCGTCGGCGAGCTTGACCGGCACCTTGTCCCGGATTTCTTTTGCTTTGATCCTGCCGGCAGCCGGGTCTTCCCGGACGACGATCACGTCCCGGCGTGCGGAGCCCGACGGAGTTTGCTTCATACAGGAAATGATGATGGCCGCTGCGGCGGCGGAAAGGGTCAGCCGGTTGAGGAGCTTTCGGATGGTCATATGCAGCCTGTGATAGGGTATTGCCAGGGTACGAAATCAATCTCCTCAAAAATAGCTATATATCCTGACAGCACCTAGCATTCAGTTTTATTCACCGGGTGGGAAAGGCAGGTCCCGGGCAGCCTGTTTTGCCATGCGGGGCACCAGGAGCTCAAAAGCGCCTGCGCTGACCTGTATCCCGGTTTCGCCGGGGGCACGGTTCTCCACGATTTTATCGTCGGCATGCATGTCCTTGTTATTGCATAGTATCCTGAATTCAGTCGCCCGGAGCGTATCGAAGGTGAAGTCATCTTTTTTGCCCTTCAGGCAATTGAGAATATAGTCGGCGAAGCGGCTTTGACGGCTTTCGGGCACGGTGACAATTTCCATTTTGCCGTCTCCGGGATCTGCGCTGCGGGCCAGGCGAAGGTCCGGGCCGATTGACCTGATATTCATCACCTCTATAAGTGCATATCTGTCGCTTTGCTTTACTCCGTCCGCGTGAATTTCCGCATATTGGGAAGCATACCCCAGGATTATGTCGTATAAAACGCCGAGGGCGGCCGGTATTTTTTTGACCGGTGCGTTTGCGATTGTTCCGTTCATTTTTTTCACCTCCTTCATCAGCCTGGGAAATACCCCGTAGCCGAACCCTTCCAGGAAGAAACGCTCGTCGGACGGGCCGTGCAGTTTCCCGATATCAAACTTTTTCAGCGTTAAGCGATGCCAGGACTTTACGATCTGCCGGAGGGGGCCGGATATCTGCAGGGTACGGGCAATGTTATTGACCGTGCCCACGGGAAGCACGGCGATCGGCAGCGGCCTGGCCGGATCCTCCCTGTCCAGAAGCGCCTGGGCCGCTTTCCGGACGGTCCCGTCGCCACCCGCTACGATGATAAAATCCAGCTCCGGGCCGAATGTCTTCCATTCATCGTGTTTGACGGATGCATAGGTACATCTGAAATTTTCACGTTCGACGAGCTCGACGAGCTGCTTCGCGGTGATGTTGCGACCGCCGGCGGATGGGTTGTGCAGGATTTTTGCCAGTTTCATAACGCACTGTTTTTGTTCAACCCTATATAAAAAATGTGCCAGGCACTGTTTTTGCAGAAGAATCTGGAAAAAGCGTACCGAAATGAGAATACTGATCACAAATGACGACGGGATTTACAGCCCGGGATTGGCTGCCCTGGCGAGGGTGGCCGCCCGCTTCGGGGAAGTCCGGATCGTTGCGCCGGATGTGGAGCAATCGTCGATGGGGCATGCCATTACGGCCTCCCGCCCCTTGTTTTATAAGAAGTCGCCTATCGTATTTGAAGGAATCGAAGCTTTCCGGGTGAACGGCACACCTGCCGATTGCGTGGCCCTGGGCACACATCTCTGGGAAAAGACGGATGTGGTGCTCTCCGGTATCAACATGGGGCCCAACCTGGGGAATTCGATGTGGCATTCAGGCACGCTCGCCGCCGCGAAGCAGGCCGTGCTGCTGGGCGTCAGGGGGCTGGCCTTCAGTACGCCGGCGGGCGATGCGGAGCCTGATTTTGAAGCATTGGATCCTTACCTGGAAAAAACGCTGGCTTTGTTGCTGGAAAATGCAGCGCTCCGGCTGATCAATGTCAACCTGCCCAGGAGCCCGAAGGGCATGCTGTGGACGAGGCAGTCGGTGCAGTTTTATGACGGCCGGATCGTCTCGGGCGAAGATCCAATGGGCAGGAAGCACTTCTGGTTTACGGTTGTCCCCCTGGAGCCGGCGGAAGAAGGTACCGACCGGTGGGCAATTGCACACGACTACGTGTCCATTACGCC
>JBEBSO010000455.1:0-3382 GCA_040394275.1 Telluribacter sp. | reverse complement strand
TCACCACGAGATCATGCAATGCCTGTTCTTTGTCATTGAACAATGGCCAGAGCCACAGGAGAAAGCATACGTTGCCGGTGACCATCTTGATGACTGAACGCCCCAGCGCCTGTCCGACGGTCAGCCGCTGACCGGTTTCGGAAGTGATCTTTACCTTGAGCAGCATCTTCCCGATGGTGGCCTGCCTGGCGGAGCTGATCATCAGCGTTTCATAAGCCAGGTAAACCAGGCAATAAAGGAGGGAAAACCCGAAAACAGCAGACATGTAGGCGGTGGCGGCCAACGCGGCGGCTTCATCTTCCAGATCCTGCATATCTGCAAACGACGGGAGGGAAAGCAGGCCCACGGTGCTGATCGGGATAAATATGATTGAGAAGGCGACGGCGGCGATGATACCGTCAATGATTGCGGCCAGGAAGCGGTTCCCTATGCCGGCCAGCAGGTAGTTAGACATGGTGCAAATGATTTGGAGTTAAAGGTTGATTTTCCCTACAATGTAGAAAATCAATATTTTATTTCCAATCATTTTATTCAGACTGAGACAATCTGAGATTGCGGAGGTTATGGCCGAGCTTGTCTCTTTTGGTAAGCAGGTAGCGCTCATTGTACGGGTTGGAGGGGATTTCCACCGCAATGGTATCTACAATTTCCAGGCCGTAGCCGATCAGGCCTGCACGTTTTTTCGGGTTGTTCGAAATGAGCTTCATCTTGGTAACGCCGAGGTCACGCAGGATCTGGGCGCCTATACCGTAATCACGGGCGTCCATGGGAAGACCGAGCTCCAGGTTGGCCTCCACGGTATCCCGTCCCATTTCCTGCAGCCGGTAAGCCCGCAGCTTATTGATGAGGCCGATGCCCCGCCCTTCCTGTTTCATGTAGAGCACCACACCTTTTCCTTCCTTTTCTACCATGTCCATGGCAGCGTGCAGCTGGCCTCCGCAGTCGCAGCGGCAGGAGCCGAAGATATCACCGGTTACGCACGAAGAATGGACACGGACCATCACAGGCTCGTCTTTGTCCCAGGTACCTTTTACCAGTGCGATATGAATCTCGTCCGTATTGGTCTGGCGGTAGGCAATCAGGTCAAAATGGCCCCATTCTGTAGGCATGTCTACTTCGACTTCCCGGCGGATCAGGCTCTCTTTTTTCAAGCGGTATTCGATAAGGTCTTTGATACTTACGAGCTTTAAGCCCAGCCTGTCCGCAAACCGGCGCAGCTGGGGAAGGCGGGCCATGGTGCCGTCCTCGTTCAGGATTTCTACCAGCACGCCCACCGGTGCCAGGCCGGCCAGCCGGGCAAAGTCGATGGCCGCTTCGGTATGGCCGGCACGCCGCAGCACACCCCCGTTTTTTGCTTTCAGCGGGAAAATATGACCGGGGCGGCCCAGGTCATCAGGCTGGGTATCCGGGTCGACCAGCGCCCGGATGGTTTTGGAGCGGTCGCTCGCGGAAATACCGGTAGTACAGCCGTTGCCGAGCAGGTCTACCGAAATGGTAAAGGCCGTTTCGTGGCGGGCGGTGTTTTTTCCCACCATCATGTCCAGCTGGAGCGCCTCGCACCGGTCTTCGGTAATGGGCGCGCAGATCAGCCCCCGACCTTCCCTCGCCATAAAGTTGACGATCTCGGGCGTGATTAATTCTGCGGCGCAGATTAAATCCCCCTCGTTTTCGCGGTCCGCGTCGTCGACCACTACAATCATTTTCCCGGATCTGATGTCGGCGATCGCGTCTTCTATACTATCCAGTTGTATAATTTCGTTATTGTTGTCCATTGTCCCGCTTCTGAAAACTAACGCTTCAAATTTGTACAGGCGTGGGCCGGGGCCGCAATCCCGCCTGCCAACCGGTTAACAAAATTTTGGACTATTCCGTTTCAACAGGAATGGATGCAGTCCCCGGTTGCCGGTACAAAAATAGGTCTGCCGGGAGAATTAACTGAGTTTTCTTTTTTTATTTTTTGGCTGCGGAAAAGTTACGGACGCCCGGATGCAGCAGGCGGCCGGCAGAGCTGATTTTGACCTGCAGGAAAATCGAATCCGGAAGTATGCGCTATATTTGCAGCATTGCCTTTGTATAAAAGATAAGTTGTACGAAAATTTGAATTGCATATGTTTGGAAACATGGCCGATATGATGGGTATGATGGGGAAGATCAAGGACCTTCAGGCCAAAATGAAGCAGGCCCAGGAAGAGCTGGGAGGCATAACGGAATCGGCCGAATCGGGCGCAGGCCTGGTACGGGTGACGGTCAACGGTCTGAAGCGGGTGGTTTCGCTGGAGATTGAAGAGGAGCTTATGCAGCCGGCAGACCGGGAAATGCTGCAGGACCTCATCGTCGCAGCCACCAACAAAGCCCTGGAAAACCTCGAACCCAGAATAAAAGACCATCTTCAGAAAGCCACGGAGGGTGTGCTCCCCAATATCCCCGGCCTGGACCTCGGTAGTTTGCTAAAATAAGCAGGGCAGCGGATGGATATCACATGTAAACTTTCTTCAAAGCGACTGCCGGAATGACACCAGTTGCTATCGTGATTCTTAATTATAACGGCAAAGGCTTCCTGGAAAAGTTTTTGCCCGGGGTACTTCGGCATTCGGAAGGATATGAGGTATGGGTTGCCGACAATGCGTCGTCTGACGGTTCCCTGCCCTGGCTCCGGGAGGCCCACCCGGCCGTAAAAATCCTGGAGCTTGCCGAAAACAAAGGCTATGCCGGGGGCTATAACGCAGCGCTCGGACAGATCGGGGCCGATTACTACGTGCTCCTGAATTCGGACATACAGGTGACGCCCCATTGGATCGACCCGGTGATCCGTTTTATGGAAACCGACCGGAATATAGCAGCCTGTCAGCCCAAAATCCTGGCTTATGATCTTCCCACGCATTTTGAATATGCCGGCGCGGCGGGGGGCTATATGGATTTCCTGGGCTATCCGTTCTGCCGGGGGAGAATATTCGATACCCGGGAAGAGGACCGGGGACAGTATGACGATACCGAGGATGTCTTCTGGGCCACGGGCGCCTGTCTTTTCATCAGGTCCGAAGCCTTTCATGGAGCCGGCGGGTTTGACGACCGTTTTTTTGCACACATGGAAGAGATCGACCTGTGCTGGCGCCTGCTCAACATGGGCCGGCGCATTGCCTACTGCGGGCATTCCAAGGTATACCACGTCGGCGGCGGAACGCTGCACAAGTCCAACCCGAGAAAAACCTTCCTTAATTACCGCAACAACCTCGTCATGCTCTATAAGAACCTGCCCAAAGGCAGAAGGTGGAAAACGATTGCGATGAGGCTGTTCCTGGACGGACTCTCCAGCACGAGGTTCATGATGGCGGGGGCATGGCCCGATGTACTGGCGATCGTGAAAGCGCATTTTGCTTTTTAC
>JBEBSO010000454.1:0-3384 GCA_040394275.1 Telluribacter sp. | reverse complement strand
ATTATGGACAGATCGAATTCGCCTGCGGCTCATTTCGCCGGAATAATCCTACTTCAAGGGCGGCGGACCCCTTTGTATGCGCATTCGCTTATGCTTATTTCGTGTCGGTCCCGCGTTATTTCCGCCATTTCAGGCGCAGGCTGTTGGAAACCACGCTTACGCTGCTGAGCGCCATGGCTGCCCCGGCTATCATCGGGTTGAGCAGGAAGCCGTTGACGGGATAAAGCACGCCTGCTGCGATGGGAATGCCGATGACATTGTAGAAGAAAGCCCAGAACAGGTTTTGCCGGATGGTTTCTATGGTTTGCCTGGAGAGCCTGATGGCTTTCGGGATCCTGGTCAGATCGGAGGAAATGATGGTCATCTTGGCGACGTCCATCGCAATGTCGCTTCCTTTACCCATGGCCAGGCTGATGTCTGCCTGCGCCAGGGCCGTACTGTCGTTGATCCCGTCGCCGACCATGGCTACGGTGTGGCCGGCTGCCTGCAGCTCTTTGACAAAGGCGGCTTTTTGTTGCGGCAGCACTTCGGCCTGGTAGTGCCCCAGCCCGGTTTGTTCGGCAATGGACCGGGCGGTGGCCTCATTGTCACCGGTCAGCATGTACAGCTCAATGCCCATTTCCTGCATTTCCCGGATCGCTGCCGCCGAAGTCTCTTTTATCTTGTCGGAAATCGCCAGTACCGCCCGCGCCTGATGTGCATCTGCCAGCCAGATCACGGTTTTGGACTGGGCTCCCCAGGTATCTGCCCGGGAAAGCAGCTCCGGCGGGATCCGGATATCGTGCTCAGCGAGCAGCTTTTTGTTGCCGACCAGCCAGGGTTGCTCCAGGACGGTCGCACGGGCGCCCTTCCCGGTGATGCTCTGGAAGCCGGTCACCGGCAGCGCCGGGCTGTCTTTCAGGTGGTTGACGACGGCTTCTGCCAGCGGGTGCTCGGACTGTTTCTCGATATTGTACAGCACATGGGAGAGCATTTCCGGCTGGTCCGTCCAGGCGGCGTCCGTCACCACGGGTTTTCCTTCCGTAATGGTACCGGTTTTGTCCAGGACCACCGCGCTTATTTTTTTGGCCAGCTCGAGGCTTTCCGCATCTTTGATCAGGATCCCGTTTTCGGCGCCTTTGCCCACGCCGACCATGATGGCCGTGGGCGTAGCAAGGCCCAGAGCGCAGGGACAGGCAATCACCAGCACCGTCACAAAGGCCAGGAAGCCGTGGGTAAGGCCTTCTTCGCCGCCGAAGACCAGCCATGCCAGGAAAGCCAGTACGGCGATCCCTATGACGACCGGAACAAAAATCCCGGCAATCCGGTCGACGAGCTTTTGTACAGGTGCTTTGCTTCCCTGTGCTTCCTGTACCATCCTGATGATCTGCGCAAGCATTGTCTCTTTCCCCACTTTCAGGGCTTCAAACCGGAAGCTTCCTTTCTGGTTAATGGTCCCTGCAAATACGGGCGTGCTTTCGTGTTTCAGCACCGGTACCGGCTCGCCGCTCAGCATGCTTTCGTCTACATAGGAGGTGCCGGCAACGACACGCCCGTCTACGGCTATCTTTTCGCCGGGCCTGACAAGCACCACGTCTCCCACCTGCACTTCCTCCACCGGGACCTGCTGCTCACGGTCCCCGGCGCGGACGACAGTGACCGTTTTGGGCTGCAGGCCCATCAGCTTTTTAATCGCGGACGAGGTATTGCCTTTGGCCCTTTCCTCCAGCAGCTTTCCCAGCAGGATGAATGCAATCACGACGGCGGCTGCTTCAAAATACACATGGGCATGCAGGCCTCGGTCGTGCCAGAATTGCGGGAAGAACAAGTTGAAAAGGCTGAAAATATAGGCCACACCCGTGCTGAGCGCCACCAGGGTGTCCATATTGGCCGAACGGTGACGTGCCTGCTTCCAGGCATTGATGTAAAAATCCTTGCCGAACCAGAGCACAACCGGCGTAGAGAAAATCCACATGATTTCGTTGGCATAAGGCATATCCATGTAAAACATGCCGATGACGACAACGGGCAGGGAAAGGACGAGTGCCCAGATGGTCTTTTGCTTCAGTGCCCTGTATTTCTTTTCATGCAGGGACTCCAGTGTTTCCTGCTGTGATTCCTCCTCCCCGATAAGCAGGTCATAACCCACCGAACGGACCGCCTGCTGCAAGGCTGCCGGATGGGTCATGTTGGGAAGATATTCCACCGAAAGGCTGCTGTTGGCGAAATTGACGCTGGCGTCCAGGACGCCCTCCTGTGCACGGACAGTGCTTTCAACGCTTACCGCGCATGAAGCGCAGCTCATCTGCAGCACGGGGAAAATTTTCCTGACCGTGGTGACGCCGTAGCCCAGGTCTTTCACGGCTTTTACGGCTTCCGCTACGGCCTGCGGATGGCGGACTGTGAGTGCGGCCCGCCGGTTGTTCAGCTCCACATGGTGGGCATCGACGCCCTCCACCTGGGCAAGCCTTTTATCCACGATAAGCGCGCAATGTTCGCTGTCCACGTTTTCCAGTGGAAGATAGACCTGGTTATTGTTTGTGGTGGCCATAACGGATAGCTTTTGATTGTGATGCAAAATTGGCCATAAAACCGGACAGGAACGTTACGCTATTTTGGGAATGATTTATAAGATTTATGCCGGTTATCCCTCCTCCAATGTCAGGGCTCTTCCTTTGTGCGCGGCAATATGGTTCGTTTTTGCACTTTTTATTTCATATTGCGGGTCGTCCGGCGTAGCGTGGTGCGTGTAGCCTTTGTAGGTAAAATCGCTGGTGTGGATCCTGATGATCGTTCCTGAAACTCTTCCCGCTTCGGAATTCCAGCTTACTTTGTCGCCTGTTTTGAATCTTGCCGGCATGATCTTGTGGTTTAGGTATCAAATACATTTTCATCGGCATAGGAAACCCGCGTTCCCGCTACGCGTGCCGGGGAGGTGTAGGGGTGGAGCTCGGCTTTTCCGGCCGCCATGATGTGCCGGACGGTCCAGCCTTTGGCCTTGAGGTAGTCCGACACCAGGGCGCGATGGCAGCGCCACCACACCGCTTCCGAGCACATATAGGCCGTGGTCAGGCGTAGGCCGGCAGCTTCCAGCTCTTTCATCGCATTTTCAAAATCTTCCGTTTCCATATAGTCGGCATAACCCCGGAAGGATGCGCTGCGCCACCGGTTGTTTTTCGAGTTTTTACGGGCTTTTCGCCTGCCGCCCAGCGCTTCGATATGCAGGTATTGTATGTCATTTGCGGCCAATGCCTGCGAGAGGTTGCCTTGTCCGAACTGGGGATATGCCAGGGAGCCCGGGTACCGCCGGATATCGGCCAGTAACCGGACGTCGAATGATTGCAGCATCAGTATGAACTCATCGATGCCGTGCGTAGAATGGCCTATCGTATAAATGACAGGGTG
>JBEBSO010000453.1:0-3386 GCA_040394275.1 Telluribacter sp. | reverse complement strand
GCCGGTACGGGTAGGTCGTTAGAGGTGCCGGGCAACCGGTATCCTGGATAAATGATAGAAATCACGTGGCAACACGGGATACAGAATCCGGCTTACAAGCTTATCCGCTTCGGTCTTTTATATTCCGGGTTACGCCGGGAAACCATACCGGATACACTTATCGTTCATTCAAGTATTTCTTAAGTTGGCTTATGAAGAAGAAGAACATTTATCTCACCATAGCCGTCCTTCAGCTGGTGGTCACCGTGGCGCTCGCCCAGAACCGCTCCTATGAAGGACCGAATAAAATGAATACCTGGTCGGTCAGCGCCTACGGGGGCCTTACCCGGTTTTTCGGCGACCTGAGCGAAAACGAAACCAAGCCCGGTCAGTCTGCTGGCCTGACCTATGGCTGGGGACTGTCTGTGAACAAGCAGATCACGCCCGTTTTCGGCGCGCAGATCGTGTTCCGCAACGGGGATCTTCGGGGTTCTAAAAGAGGCGTGCAGGGCATAGACCTGCTGACCAAAGAGCCGATCCTCGAAGGCGGTGTGCCCAAGACCTATGACGTGTATTTCAAAAGCCCCTCTTTCCTGCAGGCTTCCCTGGACGGGACCATGAACCTGAACCGCCTGCTGCTCGGTCCCAACAAAATGAGGAGATGGAAAATCGATGCGCACGCAGGATTCGGCATCATGTACTTTCACAGCCGGCTCTACGACATGGCCACCGACGAGGAAAAGCTGAGGACCAACACCAGCGGAAGCTCGAAGACCGCCGGCACCTGGAACCGCAACGGCTCTGTCTATACCCGCGAGTGGGTATTCCCCGTAGGACTTTCGGTAAACTATGAACTGTCCCCCCGGTTTGACATCGGCGTCGATTTTCACTACAACCATGTCAATACGGAAAAGCTCGACCTGACCATCGGAAGCCTTACCGATTACGACCGCCAGTCGGGAATCTGGGGCTTTTACAAGGGCGATTCCAACCAGGACAAATGGGGCTCCGCAATGGTCTCGCTTACCTATAAAATCGGCAAAAGCGCGGCGATGGGCAAAAAAGGGACATACAATGCGTCAGGCGGAAGATATCATCTCCGCTGGGCCTCCCCTTCCCAGCTGATCGCCCCGGTTTATAATCCTACCCTCAGCGATGCAGATTCGGTAGCCAAAGCCAATATGCCCAAGCCGGTGGACCAGCGGCTGTACACGGACAGCGACGGGGACGGCGTGGCCGACCTCTTCGACCAGGAACCCAATACGCCTCCCGGCAGCATTGTCTCGGGCGCGGGCGTAGCCATGGACCTGAAAAAACGGATCACCGAACTGGTCTCCAACCAGGTGCCGAAAGAGGAGTGCGAGGCCCTTTTCAGCAACATCGAGTTTGATACCGACAAATCAACCATCCGGAAGGCATCGCAGGAAATACTGAACCAGGTAGCAGCCTTGCTGAACCAGCGCCCGAACTGCCGTATCGTGCTCGTAGGAAATACCGACAGCAGGGCTTCCTACAGCTACAACAACGCCCTTTCCAAAAGACGGGTCGAGGCCGCCAGGAAGTACCTGATCAAAGCCGGTCTGAACGACCCCAGCCGTATTCTTACGGAATATTACGGCGAATACAGGCCGGTGGCTGAAAATACTACCGCATCCGGGATGCAGTCCAACCGGAGGGTGGAAATCAAGATCCTGCCCGCCAGCGACCTGAGATCTGTCTACCCCGGCGGCTTCCGCAACAGATAAAGTATTTTTCCCCTCATTATGACCGCTATGCGAACCCTGACTCTCCTCGCCGTCGCTCTTCTGTGCACTTTCGTATGCCAGGCCCAGCGTGACGCCGCCGATTCGATCGAATACTACAAAGGGGGCATTATCTATATGGATATGAAGCTCCGGAAGCCGAAGGATGTAGGCAGTGTTTTGCTGAAAAACCCGGATGCCGAGGTAAAGCTCTATTTCGACAGGTACAAAAATAATTCGGGCGCCATGAAGGTATTCAGCGTCATAGGAGGTTTCGGGCTCGGCTACTCGGCAGGTACGGCGATCGGAGGAGGGAAAATCAACCCGGCCGTGCTCGGATCGGGTGCGGGAGCGCTGCTGATCGGGCTGATTTTCAACGGGGCTGCCAACAAAAACCTCCGCCTGGCTGTAAATCGCTACAACCAAACCGGCGGGTACAGGCCCCGGGCGACGGACCAGGCCGCTGACACGGAATAAATAAAACCGGATAACAACAGGTTTATGAAAAATGATTACCTTTGCAGCCTGTTTAAATCTAAAGGGACGAGTTCCCTGTTAAAACCATATTCAAATGGCTGTAAAAATCAGATTATCACGTCGTGGACGTAAAAAAAGAGCGATGTATGACATCGTTGTGGCTGATGCAAGGGCACCGCGGGACGGTCGCTTTATTGAAAAACTGGGAACCTTCGATCCCAATACCCATCCTTCAACTGTTGTGCTCAATTCGGAGAAAGCGGTGAAGTGGCTGCTCAACGGAGCCCAGCCGACCGATACTGCACGTTCGATCCTGCACCATGAAGGAGTATTGATCCGCAAGCACCTCCAGGTAGGGGTATTGAAAGGAGCCATCACCCAGGAAGTGGCGGACAGCCGCTTCGAAGAGTGGAAGCAGCAGAAAGAAAACAAGCTGTCAACTGATGCAGACAGCCTGGCTAAGAAGAAAAGCGAAGAAAAAGAAGCGAAACTGGAGGCGGAAAGAAATGTGAACCGGGCCCGTATCGCTGCCATTACGAAGAAAAATACACCGCCTGCCGAGGAAGAGGAGGCCGCACCGGTTGATGCCGAGGCTACGGAAGAAACCGGAGAAGCCGGTGATGAAGCTCCGGCAGCTGAGGCTGCTGCAGAAGAAAATGCTGCTGCAGAAGGAGATGCCGCTGCGGAAGATGCTGCCGAGGCCTGATCAACGGTTTCATTGCACCGATATTGACGCGTATTTTATGAGTCTGTAAGCTTGCTTTCAGGCTCATAATTTTTTAGACAAATGACCTATGACTCATGACGATTGTTTCCTGCTGGGATACATCGTGCGCACGCATGGTATCAAAGGGGAGCTTCAGATCTACCTGGATGTAGACTACCCGGAAGATTACGAGGAGATGGACTCCGTTTTCATCGAAATCAAAGGGGAGCTCATTCCCTATTTTATTACACATATTAATGTCCTCCAGCAGAACAAGGCCATCATCAGGCTGGAAGGAACCGACACCATCGAAAAAGCGCAGGCGTTCGTCGGATCTTCCCTCTACCTTCCGGAGGAAACGCTGGACGAGCTCGAAGAAGGACAGTTTTACTACCACCAGATCACCGGGTACCAGGTAGTGGATCAGCGTTTGGGTGTGCTCGGTACGGTGGCTACGGTATATACCCCCAATGCCCAGGACC
>JBEBSO010000452.1:0-3393 GCA_040394275.1 Telluribacter sp. | reverse complement strand
ATGGCTGTTCAGTCTTTTGAAGGCTGCATTATATAATGCCGGCCAATGCCTCCGGTAAATCGCAGAAAAAGCACCCTGGTCACCGCCTGTCATCAGCTGCAGCAAACGATCATCCGGAATCTCTGTGTAGTTCTCTTTACTCATACGTATTGAGGTTGAAACAAACCGCCAATCCTTCCATAGCATCAGTCATTGATCATCAAAGCGCCTGGACACAGCCCTGTATCCCCGCCTTGCCGGGAGTACTTCTGCAAAATTAGTATTAAAACAACAGAAAATGTCATTTTGCCGCCTGCTTTTTTTTTAACCTGCCACCGGGCCCGGCAGCGTCCGCTTCCGCCATACGAAAACACGGCAGGTTCCCCGCGCCGTTCGCTGCCGACGCCCCGGAAAATGTGCGTACCCTGTTTCGGGAAAAAATATCTTCGGCTGCCGGTTTACACTTTCCCGGCCATTCAATTTAACTGCACCCCGGATTATAAAATTCATAGTACATTTATTTTGATACTATTTATTATTGGTCTAATTTTGAATTGATTTCGCTGAATTCATACATTGATCAGGCTTAGGTTGCGGTGGATAAATATAACATTTCCGTGTTGGAGAAGAGTTTAAAATTAGCGGTTCTGGCCATCGTCACCGCGCTGTCCGCCCATGCGCAGCGGTCCGCCTCCATTTCCGGTCAGCTTCTCAACGCCGCCGGCCAGCCCGTTGCGGGGGCCAATGTTTCCATTCAGGAAGATACATTGCAGACACAGGCCCTCTACCAGTCGATATCCGATCAGCGGGGACTTTTCCGGTTCGACAGGCTGGATACCGGGACCTACTACCTGGTCGTTACGCACATGGCTTACGGGACCCGCCGGGAAACGGTCCGGCTCACAGGGGATCCCGATGCGCGCCTTACCATCCGGCTTCCTGAAAAAATGCATGAGCTGACGGACGTCAACGTCGTCGGGAAAACCGAAACCAGGCGTGCTGCCGAACAATCCGTCAAAGCGGTCGTGGTCAATACCAGGGAGGTGAGCCTGCAGCCCGTGAGCCTGAACGAGCTGATCAACCGCGCCCCCGGCGTCAGGATCCGGCAAACCGGCGGGCTGGGCTCAACGACTGAGCTCTCCGTCAACGGCTTCCAGGGCAGGTCCATACGGTACTTCAGGGACGGCGTCCCGATCGATTACCTCAGGGACGGCTATCACCTCGCCACCGTTCCGGTCAATATGCTGGAGCGGGTAGAAATCTACAAGGGCGTGCTGCCCGTCGCTTTGGGCGCAGATGCGCTCGGCGGCGCGGTCAACCTCGTCACCAGGAGCAGCCGCGATCCCTACCTGGATATCTCCTATGAAATCGCTTCCTTCAACAGCCATCGCCTGGCGCTGAACGGGTACGTTACCGACAATGATAAAAAGTGGTTTGCAGGCATACAATCTTTCTACAATCATTCAGACAACGACTACACCGCCCTTGTGAAGGTTACCGATCCGGTAACGAAAAACCAGAAGAATGAAAGGGTACGGTTGTTTCATAACGGATTTACCAGCCACTACTACGAGGTGTTTGCCGGCGTCACCAACAGGTCATGGGCCGACGAGCTGAAGCTCTCCGCGGCGGCGTTCAGGCTGACGCGCGAACAGCAGCACCCGGCGCTGATGACCGATCCGTACGGCGCCGTGGAAGGCGGGCAGCGTTCGGTGGTGCCCAGCCTGTCCTACTGGAAGTCATGGCTGGACGACCGCCTTTCCATCCGGCATTTTATGGTGTACAATACGCTTACCCTCACCAGGACGGATACCCTGCGCGGGCAATATGACTGGTACGGGAACTTCACTTCCACCCCCTGGAAAACCGGGGAAAGCAGGCAGCCCGCCCTGTCGGCCGTAGACTTCGGCAATTTTATTGCGCGGACTTTTCTCAGCCATCGCCTGACATCGGCCCATACGCTCGAAATCAACCACGTGTACGTGTCCTCGGTCCGCACGGGCAGCGATCCTTACGGAACCCGTTTCGACGGGACGGATATCGATGTGCTGTCTCACCCGGCGACCTATCGCAAGCAGGTCGTCACCGCCGGGCTGGAAAGCGGATCGGCAGACCGCCGCTGGATCCATAACCTGATCGTCAAACACTACCGCTTCGGCTCAAAAGGGACCGAAGCCTGGGCGGCCCGCGCGGTCGGCCCGGAGGAGGAAGTACAGCAGACGGGCACCTATTGGGGAGTCGCCGAGGCGGTCAGGCTGCAGGTCACCCCGGACGCCTTTGCCAGGGTTTCGGCAGAATGGGCCAGCCGCCTTCCGGAGCAGGACGAGCTGTTTGGAGACGCCATGTGGACGGTGCCCAATTTCAGCCTTCGTCCCGAACGCAGCCTGAACCTCAACCTGGGTTACCGGGTGGACCGGCCGGGGAAATTTGTACTGGAAGCCGGCGGTTTTTTCCGCCGCACGACGGGGATGATTCTCCTGGTGCCCACACAGGCGCCCTACGCACAGTACCAGAATATGGAGAACGTGCGCGGGTATGGCCTGGAAGCTGACGGACGGGTCCATTTCACCGGGAAGCTGGCTTTTAACGCCAACTTCACCTGGCAAAGTGTCCGGCTGTTCGGCCTGGAAACCGGCCAGGACAGGTGCAAAAACGGGGCCAGGCTACGAAATACACCCTATTTCTTCGCCAACACGGGAATTTCGGGGACTTTTCCGAAAGTATTTACACCGGGAGACCGCCTTTTCAGCTATGTGAACCTGAACGTGGTAAGGGAATATTACCTGGAAACCATACCGAGAAGTGTCGAGTCCACCGCATTGCTGGGACTGGCGGGGCGCGCGAAGATACAGTCCGACCTTATCATTCCCACGCAGTACCTGTTGTCTGCAGGCGCTACCTACCAGCCCGGAAACCGGCTTTACTCCGTCGGACTGGAAGTAAAAAACCTGCTCAATACCGATTTGTATGACTATTTCAGGGTACAGAAAGCAGGGAGGAGCATTCACCTTAAAATCGGGCTGCTGCTGCACAAAAAGAAGCAGGCCGCCGATGTGATACCGGGTTGATCGCCGCCGCGGGACGGAAGTATGAACGAAACATTATGAACCGGAAAATTGATTTTTTTTACAGATGAATACGCTTTTGAACGGGTGCCTGCGGGCCGGTAAGAATGCGATGGCGAATTTCATCTGACTGTACAACCAATAAATTAAATAATAGACGCATGAAGCACAACACTTTTAAAACCGCTGCCGTCCTGATTGTCTTTGCCTGCCTTTTCCCGGCATGCAAATGGAAAGACCAGATCAAAATAATCATATCAGAGGACAATACCCGTTATGTGCTGATGACAATGAGCGAGATCACTCCCGCCAAGCCCGGCTTCATCAGCGCGTTTTCCGAGCTGAAGGC
>JBEBSO010000451.1:0-3402 GCA_040394275.1 Telluribacter sp. | reverse complement strand
CCCTCACCCCCGCCACCACCGACGGAGCCAACACTTTTTCCTGCCGGGTCGACAACGCCGTATGGATCCCCGACGGGTATGCGGACCTCGGGGTCCGCATCAAGCCGCTGTCCGGCGGATTTACCGCCCAGGTTACGGATGATACGCTGACCCTCTTCATCTCCGCTGCCGCCCGCAACGGCAGCGCCATGGAGCTATTTCTCCGCCACCCCGAAAAGGGCGTGCATGTCATCCATCAACCCACCTCACGCCGCGGTCAGAGCTTCAGCCCGCACGACTATGCCTGGTTCCGGGATGCCGGCGGCACCGAGCACATCACCTCCGACCTGTTTACCGGCACAGTCACCATTACAAGGTCCGACCCGTCGACAGGCATCGTGGCCGGAACATTTTCCTTTTCCGCCGTTCACAACGGAAGCGGGAAGGAAGTGAAAATCACGGAAGGGCGCTTCGATATCAATAGCCGGACCCTGTAAGCCGGCACTGCATCACTTATTTTAAACTATCACATACTATGAAAAAAATTGGTCGCCATCTTCTTGGCATGGCTATGCTCATGCCTGTACTTTCCGTTCCTGCCCAGGACACCTATCAGCAGTCCGCTGAGCACCTGATCGAACACCTGGACAAAAGCCAGGTCACTTCCGGCATCCTCTATGACCGCGTGTTCCCGACCGCTGCGCTGAATACGTTCACCCCCGATCAGCATTCGGACAGCGGTCACTGGCTCCAGGCCCAATCCGAGCTCAGCCGGGCCAGCTACAACCAGCTGTCGATACCGCCGCCGGAAATCATTGAAAAGCTGGTCTTCCAGAGTATCCACGTTCACCAGACCATCCCGGTCGGGATCATGGCCATGGATTTCCAGATGTTGAACCCGGATGCACTGGAAACCGATGCCGGACAACAACTCCGGCTGAAAGCGGGCAGGCTTCCCGGCGAGGCGTATATTACCTCGGAAGTCGAGCTTGCTGCCATACTGACCCCATCGCTTGAAAAAGGAGAGCACGAGCTTGCGCTCCCTTCCTGGGCCGTGCTCACCAACCGCGGCCCGGTCATCAGCTCGGTCGATCTGTACCCCGGGGAGGAGACCCCGCCCCTCCGCCTCCTTCCCGGTGCCGCTCCCGTCAGGGTCAGCTTCCCGTCCACCGGGGAAAAAACGGTCAGCTATGTCATCCACTTTTCCGACGGTACCCGGAAAACCGCCCGGTCAACCATACAGGTCACTGCGGGACATTCCGGGAGCGGCGCTCCCCGGCTGGCTTCCACCCATTATCCCCGGCCGGACAACCTTTCCGTCATTGATTCGGCCAGGATATATGCTTCCATCCCTTTCCAGGGCTATGACGAAACCACAGCTACTCCCGGTGCCGGAGATTACCTCACTTATTTCGGCCAGGGCAGGTCCAGGCTGCAGAAACCCATCATCATCATAGACGGCTTCGATCCGCTCGACAAGCGGAAAGCCGGCGATATCTACCAGTCAAACCTGACCTACAAAACGGGCACGGGCGTGATGAGATGGCTGGGGGACGAGCTCCGTTCCGATACCCCGGAAAACGGGTACGACCTGGTCATCCTCAACTTCCCGACGTATTCGTACGGTCAAAAAACCTCCGTCCAGGTATGCAGGCCGGCGGGCCGGAACACCGTCTGCGAGCAGGTCGAATTTCAACCCGTCCGAAAAGGAGGAGCGGATTTTATAGAAAGAAATGCGCTCGTCCTGGTTGAGCTGATTCAGAGGATCAACGCAGAATTAAGGGCGAACGGCAGCCGCGAGAAAATCACCATTATCGGCCCGAGCATGGGCGGCCTTATCTCCCGGTATGCCCTCAGGTACATGGAGCTCCACAATATGGATGCCAACTGCAAGCTCTGGATCTCCTTCGACAGTCCCCACCACGGCGCCAACATCTCCTCCGGGCTTCAGGAATTCCTCAAATTCCTCGGGCAGAATATGGGCAATGAAGGGGCGAAGGCAGCACTCGAACAACAGCTCGACTCCCCTGCCGCAAGGCAGATGCTCATCCACCACCACTCCGGGACAATCCACGAGAAACCGGGCGGCGCACCGGGTTTTCGGGACAGGTTTGCCGCCACCCTGGAGCAGATGGGATTCCCCCAGTCCGCCTGCCTGAGAAAAGCAGCGCTCAACAACGGCAGTAAAAACGGCATCATGCAGCCCCTTGACGCCTGCGCCAACGCCATGAGGATCCAGATGAGCTTCACTCCCGCCGGGAAAGTGGCCTGCTCCCTGCTCCTGGGTATACTCTGCGTATCGGCCAGCGACCGGATATTCGACGCAAATGTATATACGTCTCCCAATCAGTACGACAGGTGCCTCATCATGAAGAAATCCTTCACGAACTTCAATCTGGGCCAGGCGGAACGATACATCTCCGGTACAGGACAACCCAGTCTCGACCTCGTTGCCGGGGGATATCAGCCCTATTTCCAGGATGTCATCGAAAGCGCACGGGAGCAGAAATGGGTATATAAGACTGTGGGCACCACCTATTTACATACGCCTACTTTTATCCCCTCTTTCAGTTCCTGGGCTTTAAAAAATCCCGGCATCGGCTGGGGAGCATCTCTTTCCGGTCTCAACGTTCAAAGAGACACGCCCTTTGATGCCCTATACGCGCCGGATCTGAATGAAGAACACACGCTCCTGACTGCCGCGGGGGTTACGTTTGTCAGGGAACAGCTTCAGCTGGCCGATGAGAATTGTGCCCTTCCCGACGCGCCGCTTCCGGAGGGCTGCTATACCATCGAAGCTGTCCATTCCGAAAAACCCCTTTACCCGGAGCCTGCGCCGGAAGGCGTTCATCTTGTTCAGGCTTCCCGGCACGCAGAAGGACCGGCCGTCTTCCGGCTGACCAGGCTCCCCGGGAACGCCTACCAGCTCGAGGCGGCTTCGCTTCGCAAGGTATGGACCGCCGGGGATACCGGAGAAGAATCCGAACGGCTCATATATTTACGGGAGCCCCAAAGCACGACGGAGCAGCAATGGTACCTGTACAAAAGCCTGCGTTCTGATACCTACCGGGTAAGACCGCTCAACGCCCTCCATTACCTGGCCGGCCTGAAGTACAACACCGCCGAAGACGGCATACCCCTGCAGCTGCAATATACTTCGAGGGTACTCGATCACCAGCAGTTCTATTTCCACCCGGCCGAATGCCCCAACCCCCATGAGCCCGCCAACACGCTAACGGGAAGAGGTCTGACCGCTCAATACTTTAATAACCCCGACCTGAACGGAAGCCCGGCACTTGTCCGGACCGACCCTTCCATCGACTTCAACTGGGAGGATGGCTCTCCCGGATCCGGCATAGCCCCGGATAATTTTTCCGCCAGGTGGACCGGCCTGGTCGAAGCGCCAGTGACCGGCACCTATGT
>JBEBSO010000450.1:0-3437 GCA_040394275.1 Telluribacter sp. | reverse complement strand
TTAATTTCCATTTCGGAAAACCGGTACCTGGCTTCCGGTTTGCCCGTGGCCGGAAGCGTGGTCTGCTTTGTGCAGCCTGAATAGAGAAGGATGGCTAAAAAAACTGTACCTGTAAGGCTGTGCCGGCGGAGGAAGGTCATGGAAAAATGAAATCTGTATTATTTTATTTTGACGAATGTAGCTCCGAACCCGAATTTTTCTTTGTGTGCGTCCCTGTAAAACTGCACGTTGGGGTGTTTGCCGAGCCTCCGGTGCAGCTCTGTCCTCAGCACCCCGTTCCCTGTGCCGTGTACAAACGTGATGTCGTCCAGCCCGCTGCTGACGGCTCTTTCGAGCTGTTTCTCGAATGCGGCGAGCTGGATGCCCAGGATTTCGCCCGGAGGGAGCCCGGTGCGGTCCGGAAGCAGCTTTTCGATGTGCAGGTCAAATACAGGCTCTGCCTTCCCGATGTCGGCCGTGCCGGAGTCTGTGCCGCCGTCCAGCATCCGCGCCCGGATTTGTTCCGCACTTATTTCCGGCCTGGTTTCCGCCGGTTCCTCTTCGTCGAGCTGGTAACAAAACGTCTGCTTCAGGAGCAAGGGCGTGTCCTGCTTTTTCCTGAAGAATGACTGGGCGCGAATCCTCAGCTGTTTTCGGAAAGGGGAGCGGGGAGTAAATTCCCCGCTGTCGAAATAGAGCGCCTGCAGCTCGAAGACCGGCCAGGATTCCAGCTCCTTCACCTGGTGTGCTGCGATGCGCTGCCATTTGCGGGGGGCAAGGAGGCCGGCAGACAGCCCCGTGGTCATACCGCCGGCATGCGCCAGCAGGATATAGGGAAGCTGCCAGTCTGTGTTATTGATCAGGTAGGAAACGCACTCGCGGTCGTTTACCAGGTCAAACGCCAGGAAGATCCCCCTGGCAGCGAAGGTTTTGTTCCGGCTCACCGGTACGAAGGTGTCCCGTGGTGCACCTGCCGCGGCGGAAGGAGCGGTGAATTTTTCTTTTTCTATCGGGGATATTACGACCACCTCTGTTTTGAGAACAGGGATCCGGAAGCCGTCTTCGATCTCAATTTCAATCTGGTTGCCCTGGGAAATGCCCGTGATGACGCCTTCCTCGCGTCCGTGGATAAGCCTGACTTTGTCGCCGATGTTCATGTTGTTCTTTGTGCCTGATGTTTTGTGGTCCTTCCGCTTAAAAATACAGCGGCCTGAATTTTATGCTGTGTTTGTTAAATTCTATCGCCGGCGCCGGGATCTTCACTGCGTTCAGCAGGAAGGCCAGCGTCCTTACCAGCTTATGGCGGCTGCGTACTTGTGTCAGGTCGATATCGAGCGACAGGTAATATTGCCGGTAGGGAAAGTACCCCATCGATCTGCTCTGGGCCGCCCCCGCGGAAACCATATCCTGGATCCCGTACCCGGCGGAGATACAGAGCCAGGCGGGCCATCCCCGGATGCCGGCCAGGAGGTCGGGATTGAACGACATCCAGTAGGTCTGCCCGTTGTAATCTTTCAGCCACCGCTCCGCCGGGTTTCTGCCCAGCAGTTCCGGGCGGACATCTGCCAGCGGCGTCCGGTGAAAGGAAAACTTCGGATGTATCCTGACCCGATCCCATAACGCATGCTGACCTGCAAAAAGTGCCGCCCCGGCCAGGTTGGCAAAGATATCGCCCGGTGAAAATCCATAATCCGGAGAGAAGCCGTCCAGCAGCTCGATGGGCGTCTGGAACATGACGCCGGAAATGGCGCCGTATACGATCCGCTGCTTTTTGCTTATTCCTGTAGCGCCGTACATGCCGGCGGTGTACCGTGAGATCTGGAAGGCCGTAAAAAGGTGGCCTGCTTTGTCTATCTGCTTCCAGTGGGGAGTATCGTCCGAAATACTGAATGCCGAGGGGGGATGCTTGTACCAGGCTTTGCCCAGCCCGTACAGGGAACCCGCATAAAGCACGGATTGGCCTGCAAACATCCCGTGCAGAAGCCTGTAGTCGGGGCGTTTTTCTTCAGGAGATACCAGGGTGTCGGGCAGAAGCGCTCCCGGCCCGGCCCCGGCGGCAAATCCCTGCCTGAGCATCAGGGTCAGCAGTAAGCCCAGCCATTTTACCATGGTAATTAATAGCTTCCGTAGTATTTTCTCAATCCCCATTCGAGCGTGCACAGCGTGAGCAGGAGGAAGAATATCCATTTGAGATGAATGATCCCGGCCATCTCCTCGTTGCTGTCCAGCCGGTCGGCCGGATGGTTGCCGATGATCTGCGAAGCCAGGGATCCCTGTTTTCCGGGAAAGCTCCCGGAGCAGCCCGAAGTCGGCGGTAAGATTGACGGCTTCGATGTCCATGTCGCTGACGATAAATTCACCCGACGCGGTTTCTTCCTTACCCTGTACGGCTGCGGTTGCCTTGTAGCGGTAAACGCCCTCCCCGAGTCCGGTAAGGGAGAAGCCGGGATGCTCCGGCGTATGCGTAAAAGCGTGGTGCTGCGTCCCGCCTTTTTCGCCGGTGATCGAAAGGGTTACTTCCTGGCCGAAGATCTGCTCATAGATATCGTTGTAAATTTCGGTGGCAAGGATGACCGGTTCGGAAGTGTCAAATTCCGGCTTTACCGGGTAGACCCGGAACTTCCTCTTGTCTTCTTTGACCGACAGCAGCTGCACGACCTTCCGGATAAGGTCGTCCACGATTTCATGCTTCCCCGATTCGGCGTATTCTTCCTGTCTCCAGCGCCATACGCCTTCTCCCGTCAGGATCCCGTTTTTCTTTCCGCCCCGGATATTGACGGCCAGCAGGGGTTTCGAAGTCGGGACGGAGCCCACCTGCTGGTAAAGTATTACCTCGCTGCCCGGCAGCAGCGGGTAGTCGCCGAAAGGTACGGAGAGTGGCGGGAGCTTCTCAAAGCGCTTCATGGTTTCGGCGTCCGAGTTGAAAAGACGGAAAGCCGGGTTAAACCTGCCGCTGACTCTGTCAAACTGGTTTTGGGAAAGGGTGATGCCCGTTACGCCGTTGAGCTGGCTTACCGCCCTGAAGTCCGACTGCGGGCCCGGGATCCACAATGCGGGTGTATTTTCCTGCCGCAGCTTTTGCAGGAGGCTCCCGGCCGCCCCGGATATGTCGGGCAGCTGATGCAATATGACGAGGTCGTATTTTTTGTCGGGGAGATCCTGCGCGCTTCCGGCGGAGACTACCCTGATGTCCAGCTCATAGTTCTGGTTTTGCTCCAGGATGCTCCTCAGCGCTTTGATGTCGGGGTGGGGCGCGAGGGCCAGCAGCAGGATTTTTTCCCGGCCGTCGATGATATCGATATAGAGTTCCCCGCGGTTGTTGCGGGTATTGGTTTCACCAGTCGCGGCAGATACCTCTACGGTATAGTGCTGCAGGCCTTTCTCCGGCGAGGAGACCACAAAGCGGACGGTCTGGAAAAATTCGTCGCGGCTGATGGACAGCGCCTGGCTCCCGATGG
>JBEBSO010000449.1:0-3437 GCA_040394275.1 Telluribacter sp. | reverse complement strand
ATCATGCGCCAGCCGGACGGCTCCCTGTCCGTCAGATATTTTCGCGGATCAGCCTGTCCAGCTCGTCGGCTTGCGCCACGCCCGACCTGCGCCATACCACATTCCCTTTTTTGAAAATCATAAGGGTGGGCACCCCCTGGATCTGGTAGCGGGCCGCCACGGAAGGGTTCTTGTCGACATCGATTTTAATGACCGATGCCGCGTCGCCGACTCTCCTTTTTACTTCTTCCAGGATCGGCGCCTGGGCTTTGCACGGTCCGCACCAGGTGGCAAAAAAATCGATGAGTACCGGTTTTTCACCGTTTATCAATGCTGAGAAATTGCTCATGGCTGTATTGCTTTTTGATTTGATATCTCGCGGTCGGAGAGGTTATTTCCTGTCAAACATGCTGAAGAGCAGTCCGCCCATCACCGCACCGTAAAGCGTGCTGTTGAGCGGCCGGGAGGTGATCGGGCAGGTACCGGTATTGCACCCGATAAAATAGTAGTACGCGTAGCCGGCCAGCGCGCCTGCGAGCAGGCCGGCGGAAATCAATAAAACAGCTTTTTTGCTCATCATCTTTTAGTTATCTGTTTTTTCCTGCCCGGCGATCCTATATCCGGGGAAACAATTTAAATCGCGAATTGGTTTGGCTTGGCCGGATCCGTTCAGATTTCGGTCTTCCGGGTGGCCGAGATCTTCCACATGCCCCGCAGGTCGCCCGGGCGGTAGCCTACAGCCTTGTCTTCCGGATATTTTTCGGATATTTTGACCAGGGTACTTTTCCCGATGTCCACAGACGGGTCCCCGTGGCATTTCAGGCAGGTAGGCATGGCCAGCAATATGGGTTTGTAGTACACGAGGTGTCCCGGGGCGCCGGATGAAATAACCGTATCCCGCGGTGACCCGCCGGCGCGCACCGTCTTCTGAAAGTAGCTCCAGATGGCTTTATCCGGGTGGTCCCGGACCAGGTTTTCCAGGTTCCGCGGTTGGTCCGTCAGGCGGCGGATGATGACCGAATTGGCTATGGAAAGTGAATCCGTCAGGTTGCCTGCATTCAGGCTGCAGAAGTCGATGGCCATGACCGGTCCCCCGGCCTGTACGGCTTCCGAAACGTTTTTCAGGAGAAGCTGCTGGGCCAGTACCGAAATGCTGTCTGCCGTTGCGAGAAAAGCCTGCTTTTCTCTTTCGTCCGCTTTTGGTCTGCAGGAAAAGGCAGTGGTGATCAGGAGCAATGCGAGGAAACGGGACAGCGCGGGATGGGACGTAATCATAAGGCAGGTGTCAGTAAGGTTTTACAAATGTTCCGGATAAAAGAGGGATATGGCCAGGACTAAACACAGGCAAATGTAGGATTTGCGTCAGGGGAGGACGGTGACTTTGGTTACACAGGCCGGAAAACAAGCCGGCGCCCGGTCAGCGGACCGGTCCCAGCTGCTCCAGGGCATGCAGGTAGGCCTTGTGGCTGTGATGAAGAAAAATCTGGGCGGACTGCGGGGGAAACCTGTCGAAATAATCGCCTGTGGGCTGCAGGACGATCGCACGCCCTACGCGGACATAGTTGTTGCTGTTGAAGTATTCGGGCGGGCTGAAATCCGGCAGGTACCTGACCACGAAACGGGAAGTCTCGCGGCCGAGAAACCGCTGATAGTTTTTCCGGGCTTTTTTGGTAGGCCGGTCGAGCTTGCGGTAGATGTGCCTGGCCACCAGTCTCTGGCCGAATTTCATTTTTTTGATGCCTGCCTCCAGCTTTGAAAACGGGTTTACCGCAGTGAGGTCGTCGAGTGTCTGAACCGAGATCGGAATCTCCGGCACCCAGTCCCGTGTATTCACGACATTAAATGCCCAGCCTTCCTGGTTGTCGGCTTCATAGGCGTAGGCAAAATACAGGTTCCCGGCTTTCGGCGCGGCACTTGCATACGTCTTAAAACGCAGATCTGCCGGCAATGATCCTTTTTTCTGGCAGCTCCTGAGATGGGCATTGAGCAGCGTAACGATCGCGCCGCCCTGGCTGTGGCCTGCAATGAGGATATCGCGTGTCCCGGCTTTGTAGAGGGAATCAATTTTCGAAATAATGTCGGGAGAAAGGTAGGCCATGCTGACCAGCCAGCCTGCATGCACGGCTGCCGCGCTGTCGGTACAGAGCTCATAGGCGAAATGAACGGAGGGGGACAGCTTTAATTCGCCGCGTGCAGGTACCATGGCCGCGTACAGGTTGGCTACCCAGCTTTCTGCTTTGGCGGTAGATCCCCGTACAATGATCGCGGCCTGACCCGAGCCGGAAGTCCACAGTTCCCAGAGATTGTCCAGTCCTGCCAGTTTCCCGGAATAGGTCCGTTCGAAATCCCGGGGCTTTTCGAGTTCGGCGGCGTATACCTCGTAGGTGCCGGTCATCAGCAGCAGGTTCTTATATTCCTCCCTGTCAAACCCTGGCTTCAGCTCCTGGGCGTACAGGCGGGTGGCGGAGAAAACGGCAAACAGTAGCAGATATAACCTTCCTGTCATTTTGCTGGGTGAAAAGTGCGGCGCTCCGGGCCGTACCGTAGATTTTACCCACAAATTAATAAAAAACAGAAAGCAAATAAATTTTTTAGCGGCTTATTACAGGTAAAGCGCCCCGGGCGGGCAACCGGCAAAGAAAAAGGGCGCGGAGCGGAAGATGAAGGTTGATGGTGTGGCGCAACCGACTAAATTTGTGCGTGGATCACTGGTTTTTATTAATTTTTGTCGGGATGCTTGCCGGCGCCATGAATGCGGCGGCCGGGGGAGGTTCTTTCCTGACTTTTCCCGCGCTGGTATATGCGGGCGTACCTGCAGTGAATGCAAATGCGTCCAGCACTGTCGCGCTTTTCCCCGGCAGCGCGGTAAGCTCCTGGGAATACCGCGGGTTCGTGAAGCCTTTCCGGGGCGTGTCGTTAACCGTATTGGCGGTCCTTACCTTTGCGGGGGGATGCTGCGGGGCTGTCCTCCTGTTGTATACGCCGGCTGCGCATTTCAATGTGCTGGTACCCTGGCTGCTCCTCACCGGTACGCTGGCGTTTGCTTATGGCGGGAAAGCCGGTGCCTGGCTAAGCGGCCGGGTAAAGATCAGCCCGGTGGCGGTGCTGGCCGCGCAGTTTATGCTTGGTATTTACGGAGGATACTTCGGCGGGGCGGTAGGCATCATGATGATGGCGGTCTGGAGCATGTTCGGGCTCAGTGACATCAAGGTAATCAACGCCAATAAAAACCTGCTTGTGGGAGTCGCCAACTCCATCGCGGTGGTGCTTTTTGTCCTGGCCGGGAAAGTGGCCTGGCCCCAGACCTGCCTGATGCTCGCCGCGACGATGGCCGGAGGATACCTGGGCGCCAGGTATACCCGGAATATGAATCCCGTAAAGCTGAGGAACGGCATCGTGGTGTTCAACTTCCTGATCACTGCCGCTTTTTTTGTACGGGTATTTGTACTGAATCAATG
>JBEBSO010000448.1:0-3456 GCA_040394275.1 Telluribacter sp. | reverse complement strand
GGCCTGGAAGCAGACCTGGCGGTCCCGCTGTGGAAATGGCTGCGGGCAAACGGCAATTTTACCTACCAGGATTTCAGGCTTTTTGACACCGGCAACAAGGTTGCCGAAGGTTCCAGGTTGCGGAATACGCCTTACTTTTTTACCAACCTGGGTCTTCACGCCACCCGTTCCGGGATTTTTGCGAAAGGAGATAAGCTGAACCTGTACTATCATTTCATGTTTGTGAAGGAATACTACCTGGATTATGTTCCCCGGTCGCGTGAGCCCAAAGGGTTTCTCGGGCTATGGGGCCGCGCGCAGCTTGACGCCCCCAATGTCATCCCCAACCAGTCTCTGCAGACTGCCGGAGTCACCTATTGTCCCGCGGGTACCCGGTTGTCGGTGGCTGTACAGGTTAAAAACCTGTCGGACGCGCGTATTTATGACAATTTTCGCATTCAAAATGCAGGCAGGAGCCTGCACCTGAAGCTGAACTATTTTCTTCAATGATGTAAGCAACAAGTAAATACTTATGAAATGGGCATAAGCGAGGGTGCATACAAACGGATCGCTGTCCGGCCATGATTATTCCTGCGCATTCCACCTGATAAAAATTTAAACTAAAATTAAACATATGAAAACAGCCGTTTCAAAATTATTATTTTTATACCTGGTGGCAGGCCTGCTGCTCAGCTGTAACAAAAGCGACAACGGGGAGCCGAAACCGGATCCCGGCAGCGAAGGCAAATACATCCTGATGACCGATGTGGTAAAGTTTCAGTCACCGGGCTATTTTACCGCTTTTTCCGGTATGCCTTCCGGTACGATCAGCAACATCACCTCAAAGTCGCTTCAGATTCAAAGTGCCTTTGGTTTCCGTACTTTCGGTAAATGGATTTTCAACAGGACCAGCACGGCAGGAGACGTCGGACTTCAGAAATATACGGTCGCAGACGACGGGAGCATCGGGAATGCGGGGTTCATTGCCGGCGCCACACAATATGTGGTGGTTAACGAGACGTTGGGCTACTACCTGGATGAAACCCGGGGCGCCCTGAAGCTTCAGAAGTTTAACCCTACCGGCATGCAGCGGACCGGGGAGATCGACCTGTCGTCCTTACAGAAAGCCGGAGTGGAATACCAGGTGATCGGGAAGCACACGCTTGCGGCCAAGGAGGGGAAATTGTACGCCGGTATCACTTACGGTACCAAAACTGCGCTGGGCTATGGTGATGACCTGTTTGACTATGTCGAGTTTGCCGTCATCGATATCGCCACCGATAAGCTGGAAAAGACGATTAAGTACGATGGGCTGAGGAGCATCGGATGGGGGGCTGGCGGCAACAAGATGTGGACGCTGGGCGATGACGGCGCGCTTTACTTCTATGCGCCCGCCCTCGGAACGGGCTTTGTGAATTCTTCCGCGATCAGGATCAAAAAAGGAGAGACGGATTTTGACCGCACCTGGGTGCTGAATGTCGGGGAGCTGCAGGCCGGTTCTACGATCGGTACCTCCCTGGTAAAAGGTGGAAAGATGTACATCGAGCTGCCTTCGGAGCCCCTTTCGCCTGCGTTCACCAACCTGGCCAATTCAATTTTCGACTACTACGTAGTGGATATGGCTACGAAGCAGAAAACCAGGATCGAAGGGATGCCGCAGCACGACTATGCCTGGGCAAATGACCATTCGATCATTGAAATTGACGGTAAAATTTACTTTTGGGTACGCAATCCCGCCGAGGGTGTGGACGGATACTACGTCCTGGAAGGCAACAAGGCGACGCGCGTTTTCAACGTAGACCACGGCGGCAGCATCTGGGGCTTCGCCAGGCTTTAGCAAGCCGGTAAAAAAGACATTCCCGTTTTTTTAAGTCCATAGCTTAATTCAATGCCCTATGAGTATAACCCGCCAGGTCAAAATCTGGTTTCAGATTCACAAATGGACCAGTCTCATTTGTACGGCTTTCCTGCTGATGCTTTGCATTACCGGGCTTCCGCTGATATTCCACGAGGAAATAGAGGCGATGGAGGAGAAGCTGGCCCCCGAAATGCCGGCAGATACCCCCAAAGTTTCTTTGGATCAGCAGATTTCGGCCGGGTTGGAAGCCAACCCCGGGAAGGTGGTCCGTTTTTTGTTCTGGGACGAGCATCAGCCGAATACGGTGATCCTGTCTCTGTCGGATTCGTTGACAGCCCCGCCCGATAATTTCAAAATCGTGGTCATGGACGAGCGTACCGGCAAGATACTCGAAGAGCCCAATATACAGGAGGGCTTCATGTATATCATGCTGAAGCTTCACACCGACATGTTTATGGGCATAGGCGGCAAGCTGTTTCTCGGGTTGATGGGGATCCTGTTTGTGCTGGCCATCGTGTCGGGTATGATGCTGTACGGCCCGATCATGAAGCGTTTTGATTTCGGGATGGTGCGGGCGTCCAGGTCGAGACGGCTGAAATGGCTGGATCTGCACAACCTGCTCGGCGTGGTAACCATAGCCTGGGGTGTGGTGGTAGGACTGACCGGAGTAATCAATACCCTTTCGGAAGTCGTGCTGGGCCTCTGGCAGATGGGACAGCTGGCTGAAATGACTGCTCCTTACAAAGACGCCAAACCTCTTGCCGGGAAGCTGAGCTCGGTGGACAAAGCCTTTGAGACCGCCAGGCTTCATGCCACGGATTCAGAACCTTACCTGGTGGCTTTTCCCGGTACGGCTTTTACCAGTAAACACCATTACGCCGTGTTTGTGAAGGGAAAGACGCCGTTGACGGAACGGCTGATCAAGCCTGCGCTGATTGATGCGGAGACCGGTGAATTGACGGATATGCGTGACATGCCCTGGTTTGTCAATGCGCTTTTTATTTCCCAGCCGCTCCACTTCGGGGATTACGGGGGATTGCCGCTGAAAATTATCTGGACGCTTTTTGACCTGGTGACGATTGTGGTATTGGCCAGCGGTCTTTACCTGTGGTTTGCGCGCAACCGCGCGTTGAAGGAGCAGATCGCCCGGATGGGCAAAAAGCACGGGAACCAGGAAATTCTGACGTTAAATCAACAGGAACTCAATAGCGATGTATAAATACTTTTGGCATATCTGGAAAATACCCGCATTGCTGGCCCTGTTGAGCATGATCGGGTTGATCTCTGCGCTGCTTGAAAACGGGGTTTGGGACGTATTGTCGTGGATTACACTGGGCATCCCACTGCTTGTCATTGCCTTTTTCTGGGGGAAGCCCAGGGAGCCGCAGCGACCGGCAAAGTAATAATATACAGTTAGAGGCCCCGGCGTTAGCCGGGGCCTCTAACTGTATATCCCCGATTCCTGTAAAAGTGCCGCCTGCTTCTGTCATGGGTGCTCCGGGAGCAGCACTTCATCTGAAGTAGAAGGAGTGTTTTCCGGCTTTGACGATGAACCGGGGAGGTCGGCTGGAGGTATTTTGTAAATAAAATACCAAATATTATTCTGTGAATATATGAAA
>JBEBSO010000447.1:0-3478 GCA_040394275.1 Telluribacter sp. | reverse complement strand
TGCAACACCTGGTAAAACCCGCTTTTTAAGCCCGGCACCTTGTCCAGCCTGATAAAACGACGCCCCGACAGGCTGAATCCGGCTACATTTTCACCCTGGACTCTTACCAGATTGGACCGGAGCGGCTGCCTGACCACGAGCTGGTCTTCCGTAATGTCGTACAGCAGGGGCACCGGGCCGAACTGTCTCCCCAGGTAGCTGACATACCCGTCCACCCAGTTGCTGGTTTCGAAAAACTGGTGTTCGGGGTTTTTCCGGTCATACAAATGATAGCGGGCGCCGTTGTAGAATACCTGGGGCAGCACCACCGTCGAATCGTAGAGATGCTTTACATACTGCCATCCGCTGTCCGTTTCCCCGCGCTCCTGCGCCATCAGCAGGGGAGATGCGCCGCAGAGGAACAGGCAGCAGACCATGGATCGTATCATATTAATAAGGAAGCAATTGAAAGTTCAGGCTGTTAAAAAACCGAAATCTACTAAAAAGAGCCGGAAAAAAGATCCGGGGTTGCAAACCTTTTCCCGGTTTCGTACCGGCCTTTTTTTCCCGGGCAATAAGCCATACGCCAAAACAGCCCGTCCTGATTCAATCCGGTCAAAAGTAAAGACATTTTCATTCGCCCCGGGCCCGTCCGGCATCCTCCCGGCCAATCTTAATATATATATTTTTTTGAATATAACATTTCTGGCTTTATCTTTGCAGTCCTTTTTGCGGCAGTAGTGAAAGAGCTAACAAAATATGATATAGACATTTATGGCCTGCCTCAGAAGCAGCATGTCTATGCATTTGAGTCGGGGGATGCGTTTTTTGAAGAGATGCAGCAGGAAATTATCTCGCATGGTCATTTCAGAACTGACCTGATCCTGGATAAATCCGCTACGCTGATCCAGCTGAACTTCCACATTGCAGGCAGCGCGGAGCTCACCTGCGACCGGACGCTGGAGCTCTTTGACGAACCCTTCGACATCGAGAGGCGCCTGATTCTGAAACTGGGCGACCGGGACGAGGAGCTGGGCAGCGACATCGAGGTGATCAATCGCACTACCCAAAGGATCAATGTAGCTCAGTATATTTACGAGTTCATTGTGCTCTCCCTGCCGGTCAAAAAGCTTCATCCCAGCCAGCGGGGCGAAGAAGGGCAGGAATTTGAAACGCTGGTATACTCTTCTCCGGCCGGCAGCACCGGCAAAGCGGCCGAAGGAGAAGAAACGGATCCCCGTTGGGAGCAATTGAAAAAGTTAAAAAAAGAGTAGTATAATCAATTCATAATATTTAGAGACATGGCACATCCAAAAAGAAGACATTCTTCTACAAGACGGGATAAGCGCAGAACGCACGATAACCTGACAACAAAACAGCTGGCCGTAGATGCTGCAACTGGCGAAACACATCTCTATCACCGGGCTCACGTACATGAAGGAAATCTTTATTACCGGGGGAAAGTGGTTGTAGAGAACTATGCCAAAACGGTTTGACATTTTAAGAAGTGCCCCTATGGTTATTATGGCAATAGCTCCTGAAAAGTTGTTGCCAAATTCTTTTTTACTTCGGAGCATCTGCTTAATTTACACCCGCTTGTCGTTTTTGCATGTCAAATGTAAAGTGTAAATGAAAATTGCAGTCGATGCTATGGGCGGGGATTTTGCCCCAAAAGCAATTGTAGAGGGTGTCATCAGTGCGTCATCCTCCCTGCCGGAAAACACCACCCTGGTGCTCATAGGTAAGGAAAACATCATCCGTTCTATTTTCAACGATCACCATTTCGACAGCCCGTTTGTAGAGATCGTGCATGCGGAAGAAGTTATCGAAATGAATGACCATCCTACCAAAGCACTGGCGCAGAAACCCAATTCGAGCATTGGAATTGGATTTAGGTTACTGAAGGAAAAGGCGGTCGACATCTTCTGCAGTGCCGGCAATACCGGTGCGATGCATGTGGGCGCCCTGTTCAGCATCAAGGCCATCGAAGGCATACTCAGGCCAGCCATCGCCGGGTTTGTCCCGCAGGTGACGGGAGGGCACGCAATCATGATAGACATCGGTGCCAACGCGGACTGTAAACCCGAAGTGCTTGCACAATTCGGCGAGATAGGCTCCATCTACGCCGAGTATACATTAGGGCTGGAAAAACCGAGGGTGGCCCTGATGAACATCGGCGAAGAAGAGCAAAAAGGCTCACTGGCCGCCCAGGCCGCTTACCCCCTTCTCAGGGAAAACAAACGCATTCATTTTATCGGAAATATAGAAGGCAAGGATACCTTCCTGAATAAAGCCGACGTCATCGTTACCGACGGCTTTACAGGGAATATTGTCTTTAAGCTGGGAGAGTCCCTTTACGGCATTTCAAAAGCCCGGGGCTTCCAGGATGACTTTATAGATAAAACCAACTACGAGGCCATAGGCGGAAGCCCGATAATCGGCGTAAACGGCAACGTGATGATCGCCCACGGGATTTCCACCCCTCTGGCCATTAAAAACATGATTGGATGGGCTTATAAACAGGTTAAAGCCAATGCCTATAAACATATTGCGTCGGCGCTTGCCTGACCCGAACCAACCGGAATAAAACAATGACCCACATTAAAGCCGCTATCACCGGTGTAAATGGATACCTCCCGGATTATATCCTGACAAATACCGAGTTAGAAAAAATGGTTGACACTACCGACGAATGGATTGTCAGCCGAACGGGTATCAAGGAAAGGCGTATTCTGAAGGGGGAAGGCAAGGGGAGTTCTCACATGGGGGCCGAAGCGGTTAAAGGCCTGCTCCGCAAAACGGGGGTCAGCCCCGGGGAGGTAGACCTGCTGATCTGCGCGACCACGACCCCGGATTTTTTGTTTCCCTGTACGGCCAACCTGATCTGTGACATGGCCGGGATCCGCAACATCGGGAGCTTCGATATACAGGCCGCCTGCTCGGGCTTTATCTATGCGCTGACTACGGCTTCACAGTTTATTGAAACGGGAAAATACCGGAAAGTAGTGGTGGTGGGCGCAGACAAAATGTCGTCGATCATCGACTATACGGACCGAAAAACATGTGTGCTGTTCGGCGACGGTGCCGGCGCAGTGCTGCTTGAACCGGATACCACCGGTTTCGGGATCCTGGATTCGGTCATCAAATCGGACGGATCAGGACAACCCTACCTCCACCAGAAAGCCGGCGGGAGCCGGTATCCGCCGACCCGCGAGACCGTGGAAAACCGGATGCACTATGTATTCCAGGACGGCCCGCAGGTTTTTAAATTTGCAGTCACGAACATGGCCGATCTTTCGGCGGAGATCATGGAACGCAACCAGCTGACGGGCAACGATGTCGCCTGGCTCGTTCCCCACCAGGCCAACAAGCGGATCATCGAGGCCACGGCGCACCGGATGAACATCGGCATGGATAAGGTGATGATGAACATCGAGCGCTACGGCAACACCACCGCGGCGACCATACCGCTTTGTCTCTGGGACTATGAAAACCAGCT
>JBEBSO010000446.1:0-3494 GCA_040394275.1 Telluribacter sp. | reverse complement strand
ATAATATTTACATTTACTGCCGCCGGAATTTCAACCAGTTTATGAGATTAACGCATTTACCTCTATTTATTTTTTTATTATTTTCGTTCGCAGCCGTCCATGCCCAAACCGACTTCTCCATTCACCTGAAAGGAGGCGTGGTCAGACCGGGAAAAAACATCACCAGCGAACGGGTCCGTATGTTCAGTGAAAAAAACATACAGGGTGCCCGCCGTGCATTTTCAGTCATCCAGTTTGAAAATATCCCGGATGAGGCCGCCAGGAAAGAATTAAAAAATGCCGGTATCGAGCTGGTCAGCTACATCCCGGACAACGCCTGGTCGGTCGTTATTTCCAGGCCCGTCACCGCAGCAGCTCTCCAGCGGCTCGGTGTCCGCGCGCTGGTGGAGCTCTCGCCGGAGCAGAAAATGGACCCGCTCCTGACCGGGACCGGGCTGCCCGCCTGGGCGATGAAAGTGCCCGGAACTATAGACGTAGCCGTGAGCTTCCCGGGCGTATTCAGCTTCGACAGCGTGGCCGTTTTGCTGAAACAGCACAATTTCGAGATTATTTCATCCGCGCATAAGGACTACCGTGCATTGATATTGAGAACATTGCCCTCCAGGCTGACCGAGCTGGCCGGGCTTCACTTCATCGAATATGTGCAGGCCATTCCTCCCCCGGATGAAGTGCACAATGGCAAAAGCGCTGCCAATTCGAGGGCCAATATATTGAAGTCCGCGCTTCCGGGCGGCCGGGATCTCCAGGGCAGGAATATAGTCGTAGGAGTGGGCGACGAAACCGACCCGATGAGCCACATTGATTTTTACGACCGGCTGATCAACTTTTATCCGTCCCTCGGGGGCTCGGGCCATGGCGTCCACGTGATGGGCACCCTCGGGGGCGCCGGCATCATCCAGGAAAGATACGCGGGCTATGCTCCCAAATCGACGATGATCTCGCAGCAATACTCCGAAATATTCTTCAATGCCCCGAAATTTTATACCGACTACAACATGCGGATCACCAACAATTCGTACGGTACGTCTGTTTTCGGTGATGAATCGTTCCGGCGCTACGACCTGTACTCCTCGATACTGGATCAGCAGGCGATCGACCTGCCGCTGCTCCAGCACGTATTCGCGGCAGGGAACAGCGGAGACGCCAACTTTCCCGCCAGTCCCTACTATTCTGCGGATCCGGGCCTGCAGGGATTCGGCACCATCCTGAGAAGCTACCAGGCCGCAAAAAATATCATTACTGTCGGCAATACGGATTCGACGGGCGTCCGGAGGTATTCCTCCAGCCGGGGACCTACCGCTGACGGCCGCCTGAAGCCGGATCTTTCCGCTGAAGGCGTGTTTGTCATGTCCACCTACCCTACCAACCGTTACGGCATCTCCACGGGCACCAGCATGGCGGCGCCGGCGGTATCCGGGGGGCTGGCTCTCCTGCACGAACAATACCGGAAGCTTTTCCCCGCCTCCCAGGGACCGCCCAATGCGCTGATGAAAGCCATCATCTGCAACGCAGCCACCGATATAGGGAACGCAGGACCCGACTTTTCGTACGGTTATGGCTGGCTCAACCTGGACCGGGCGGTGCGCATGCTTGAAAATGCCCGCTACAACGACGGCACCGCGGCCACAGGCCAGACCAAGACGCACACGATCACAGTACCGGCGGGGACTGCGCTGCTGAAAGTCATGCTCTACTGGAACGATCCGCCTCCCTCGCTTAATGCAGCCGTTACGCTCGTCAACGATCTGGACCTGGAAGTGTACGACGGCGCCAATACGGTATTGCCTTTCATTGCCAACAGCACACCGGGCCAGGTGACCCAACCTGCCACCCGCGGGATCGACCGCCTCAACAATATGGAGCAGGTGGTGATCGCCGACCCGGCGGCCGGCAGCTATACCATCCGGGTAAAAGGCTTCAAGGTACCTTCCGGATCACCCCAGAAATATTACGTAGCCTATGATTTTATCCCGGAAGGCACCACGCTTACCTATCCCCAGGGCGGCGAGCGTCTTGCGCCCGGGGAAAATATCTCCCTGAGATGGGAATCATACGGGGCGGCGACGGGCTTCGATATCCAGTTTTACAACGGGACCGAATGGAGCACGCTGGCTACCGGCCTCGCCCCGGATACGCGGATGTTTCACTGGACAGTGCCGGCCGGGCTGGCAACGGGCGAGGCAAAAATCAGGATTAAACGAACCTCCGACAACCAGCTGTCCGAAAGCAGCGATTTCACCGTGCTGGGCGTCCCGGTGCTCACCATCAGCCCGGAGGCCGGCCAGTGTGAGGGTTATATCGCCGTCAGCTGGACTTCCGTGCCCCAGGCCACCGGCTACGAGGTCATGCGGTTGCGCGAAGGCGAGATGAAGCAGGCAGCCATTCTCCCGCCGGAGCAGACGACGTACACCTTTGACGGACTTTCCGGGGACTCGACCTACTGGGTATCGGTACGGGCTTTGCTGAACGGCCGGCCGGGCATCCGGGCAGAAGCGAAGTCCAGGAAACCGGACTCGGGTACCTGTGAAACTGCAGAATTTGACCAGGATCTCCGGGCTGAAACGCTCCTTTCCCCGTCCGGCCCGGCGAGGGCTTTTACGTCCGGCGCGCTGACGGCCGCCCACCCTGTAAAAATCCGGATCAAAAACCTGGATAATAGTCCTTTTACGGGCAATATCCCGGTAAGCTACAAGATCAACAACGGACCGCCCGTACAGGAAACGATCGCAGATGCGTACCTGGCAGCAGGCGGGACAACAGACTATGAGTTTCAGACGAAGGCGAACCTAACCGGCGCCGAGTCCTTCGACCTGACGATCAGCGTCGACCTTCCCGGGGATACCCGCCTTAAAAACAACAGCCTGAGCAGCCGGCTGAAAGTATTGGCCAACGCACCGGTATCGCTGAAGCTGTCCGGTCCGAAAACGGAGTTTTTCGACAGCAACGAAACGCTCGCGCGCGGGACCTATTTCAGGAATACCTACGGGCTGGACGGGTCCGACCGCTACGATTTTTACAGCAGCAACCCGGGCGGACGGCTCCGGACTTTCGTCTATGAGGGCATGGCCTACAGCGGTACCACAGCTTTTACCCTCGACGCCTATGCTTCCCCGCACAGTCCTTCCGTCAACCACCTCGACGCCACATTCAACCTCGGCGCCTACGATCCTTCTACCCACGACATCCGGCTGGACTTCCGGTACAATTCCAACGGGTACGGATCAGAAAGCGGGAACAAGGTATGGATCAGGGGCAGTGACACCGATCCCTGGATCGAAATTTATGACCTGTACAAGAACCAGGAATTCCGGGGCACCTTCAAGAAAACCGGCAGCATCGAGCTCAATGATTTCCTGACCGGCAACGGGCAGACCTATTCGTCGAGCACGCAGATCCGGCTGGGACAGGAAGGAAGCTATCCCGCCACGTCGCCGGGCACGCTGGGGGGCGCCACTTTCGACGACCTGCATCTGTACCTGGTACAAAATGACCTC
>JBEBSO010000445.1:0-3500 GCA_040394275.1 Telluribacter sp. | reverse complement strand
AAGACGTACATGCTCTGGCCGGTGCTCCCGCTCGTCAGCAACGCACCCTGGATGTTCTTTATAATGGTATTGTCGAAAGCTACCGGGGTGGTGGCGTCAGTCCGGGGGACGACGTTTGTGGAAGCCTGGCTTCTCTTCTGCACATCATATCCCAGCAGGGCCGAGAAATTATGATGGCTTCCTAAAGAAAAGTCATAGCTTGCCACATTTGACCAATAAAGGTCCACGTCGTTGCTTGTCCCCCGCTGGGCATAGATTTGAGAAAGGTCTGGTGTGGATACGTTTCCCCTGTTTAGGTTTCCTTTGGCCAGAAAAGCTTCAATGTACTGGCTTTGTTTGATATTGACATATTTTATGTTGAGCGTAGAGCGTACTTTCAGTGATTTCAACGGCTCTATTTCCAGGAAGGCGCTGGCCAGCTGATTGAAAGTATTGAAATATCTTTTGTTGGCGTCCAGCTTGTTGAGCGGATTGGTCAGGCCGACATTGAAAGCCTCCAGCGCTTTCGGATCCTGCATGATCACAAAGTAATCGCCGTTGTCCCGCCACACCGGGATGATCGGCGGAGAGCTCAGCGCATAGGAGATCACGCCGCCTATCCCCGCCTCCGAGTTGTTGCCCTGGGGGCTCTGCGTCCGCTCCTCAACAAACGAGGTATTGATGCTGATCCCGCTCTTCATCAGCCTGTTCATCTGCGCTTCAAAACCCGCCAGCAGGTTGTACCGCTTCATATAGGTGTTCCTCAGGATCCCCTGCTGATCGGTATACCCGCCCGAGATATTAAATTTCACTTTTTCAGTCCCGCCGGATGCACCCAGCCTGTATTGGTTGACAGGTGCAGTCCGGAAGATGACGTCCTGCCAGTCTGTGAATGTCCAGAGCGCGGGGTTGGTCAGGTATTCCGGCATGGGCGTACCCTGGTTGGTGACGGATTCCCTCGCTATTTCGAGGTACTCCTCCGGGGAAAGCATATCTATTTTTTTGGAAACGGTTTCCATGCCGGTCAACGCGTCAAACGTAAAACGCGTTTTCCCGGCCTTCCCTTTCTTGGTGGAAACGATAATCACGCCGTTCCCGGCTTTTGAGCCGTAAATCGCGGACGCCGCCGCATCTTTCAGGATTTCGATGCTTTCGATTTCACCCGGCGGTATGGCGTTAAAAAGCGAACCGTCGCTGGTCGGGAAGCCGTCTATCACATACAGCGGGAAATTGCTGCTGGTAATGGAACCGTTCCCCCGGATGCGTACGGACGGCGAAGCTCCCGGCTGGCCCGATACCTGCTGAAGCCAGACCCCGGGCGTCTGACCGACCAGTCCCTGGAGCGCGTTGCTCACCGGCCTGTTTTCGAGCTTCTTACCGTCTATTTTGGTAATGGCGGTCGATACGAGATCACGGCTTTGCTGGCCGTACCCGATCACTACCACTTCTCCCAAACTACTCACATCCGGCTGAAGCCGTACATGCACTACGGAGCGGCCGCGCAAAGCCACCTCTGCCCGCGTATAACCGACAAAAGAGTACACCAGCACCGCCTGATCCGGGTCTGCTTCGATCGCGTAGGCACCCGCTGCATCGGTCACGGTACCCCGCTGCGTCCCCTTTACGAGTATGCTGACGCCGGGCAGGGGTCCGCCCGACTCATCGGTCACTACCCCGCTGATCTTCCGGTCTTCTTCCACGGCCGGCGCCTCCTCCACCGCCGGGAGCACCGGCTGTATGGCGGCCGGCGGGACTTTCCGTTCGACTCTACGCTCGAGGATCACGAAGTCACCGGAAACGCTATAGCTTATACGCAAAGGATCCAGTATGTGCTTCAACAGGTCCTCCAGCGGAAGATGGACCGCCTGTATACTGACCTTCTGGTTCCGGATCATCGACGCGGTATAGGTAAACCGGACCCGGGTCGCTTTTTCCAACCGGGTCAGCACGCTCTTCAGGCTTTCATTGTGGGCCGTAAAAGACACCTTTTTGCTCAGCAAGTCCTGCGCCATGCCCGGGCGGGCATAGGAAACGCCGGCAACCAGGAAGAGCAGCAATACGGGGAAACTTACTTTCATAAGAATATGAATGTAATGGTAGTTTGTAATTCTTTTTTTCATAATTTGTCTTGGTTTCTGGAAAGGAACAAAAATCTCCTGCTCCCCCTGTCAGGGGGGATTCGTTAAGCAATTAACCAGGAGGAACCCAACCCGGTGGCGCTGGAACCGTCACCGGATTTTTTTTGGCTATTTTTTAGTCATAGGCTGTTCATGTTAAAGTTTGGAGTAAAAAATATCGTAAGCTGTTTTTTATTCGCACCCCTTGCTTTCTATGATTACACCGTCATCCGTCACCTGGTACGTCGCCCCGATCGTCCGGCATAATATATCCAGCTTCCGGTAAAACGGCTCCTCCCTGAACGGGAGCGTTACATAGCAGTCCTTCAGCCTGGCTTCGTCAAACTGTATGGAAATGCGATAGGCTTTTTCGAGCGCCTGGAATATTTTCCCGGCCGGCTCACCATCGAAGGCAAACCGCCCCTTCAGCTCCTCCTGGGACACGATCACCGGTACCTCGGCGAGGGCTTTCGTCAATTTCTGCTCTGCCGCCACGTACACTGCTTTCTGGTTGGGAGTGAGCACCAGGGGCTCCGATTCCCTGCCGGAGCGCGATACCGCTACCTTCCCGGTGTTGACGGTGACCGACACGTCCTTGGCGCCCGCCCTCACGGTAAAGCTGGTCCCCAGCACCCGCGTGGTAATACCGCCCGAATAAACGGAAAACGGCCGCAGCGTATCCCTCTTCACCTCAAAGAAGGCCTCACCGATCAGGTTTACGTTGCGCAGGCCCAGGTCCGCAAAGGCCGAAGAATAGGTAATCTGGCTGCCCGGTGAAAGCCTGACCAGGCTGCCGTCCGGCAAGGTAATGATCCGGTCTGCCTTCTCGGCGTTAAATACTTCTATATCTCCCTGCGCCGTCAGCACCGCCGCGGCTTTCTCCTGCCACAGCTGGCGGTTGCCGAGGAAGTAAACCGCGGCACTCAGCAACAAGGCAAAGCCCGCAGCATACCCCATCCACCTGTACCTCAGCAGGCGTACGGCTTTCCGCGGCTTTTCAATGGCCCCCAGGATTGCATCGATGTCCCGGTGCATCTGCTTGTCCGAAAGTGCCGACGGCAGACGCTTCCACGTGCCTACCAACACCACCGCCTGGTCTATTATCTCTTTCTTTTCCGGGTACTTCCACAGGAATTCCTCCCAGATGCTGCCGGTAAGCACGGCCCCCGAATGCACCCATTCCCTGAACGCGTCGTCCAGTAAAAAATCTTCCAGCCTGTAATTCGTATACTTCTCCATTGCGGATATGTGCTGCGTCGTTTTATACACAGTAGAAATCCGCGTCCGGGATAATGATAAAAAATCAGTTATTTTTTATAAAAATTACAACCGGCTGATTACCAGTAAAATAAAAATGCAACAATCAATGTCGTTTACTTAAGCGAAAACCGGGGGAATTTGGTA
>JBEBSO010000444.1:0-3509 GCA_040394275.1 Telluribacter sp. | reverse complement strand
TATAAAAAATAAATCAATACCTGTAAGTATCCGCTTTAAACGGCCCTTCCGTCGTCACGCCTATGTAAGCCGCCTGCTCTCCCGTCAGCACATCCAGCCTGGCGCCTACGTGATCGAGGTGCAGGGAAGCTACCTTCTCATCCAGTTTCTTGGGAAGCACGTATACTTCATTTTTGTATTTCCCGGAATGGTTCCATAATTCGATCTGGGCCAGCGTCTGGTTGGAGAACGAGCAGGACATCACGAAAGAGGGGTGTCCCATCGCACAGCCCAGGTTCACCAGGCGTCCCTCTGCCAGCACGATGATTTCCCGGCCATCTATGTCGTAAATATCATCCTGCGTCTTGATTTCATTTCTGGTATGACCGTAAGCAGACGTCAGCCACGCCATATCGATCTCGTTGTCAAAATGACCGATATTACAAACCACCGCTTTGTCACGCATTTTCCTGAAGTGGCGCTCGGTAATGATCTTATAGTTGCCCGTAGCCGTCACGAAAATATTGGCCCGTCCGGCAGCCTCGTCCATAGTAACGACTTCATAACCGTCCATGGCCGCCTGCAACGCGCAGATCGGGTCGATCTCCGTAACAAGCACCCGGCAGCCCGCACCGCGCAGGGATTCGGCCGAACCCTTTCCTACATCACCGTAGCCCGCCACGACAGCTACTTTACCCGCCAGCATCAGGTCCGTTGCACGGCGGATCGCGTCCACCAGCGACTCCCGGCAGCCGTATTTGTTGTCAAATTTTGATTTGGTTACCGAATCGTTCACGTTGATGGCGGGCAGAAAAAGCGTTCCGTTTTTCTGACGCTCGTACAGGCGGTGCACGCCGGTGGTCGTTTCCTCCGAAAGCCCCCTGATCCCCTTGATCAGCTCGGTGTACTTGTCAAAAACCATATTGGTCAGATCCCCCCCGTCGTCGAGGATCATGTTGAGCGGCTTGCGCTCCCTGCCGAAAAACAGGGTTTGTTCTATACACCAGTCAAACTCCGCCTCGTTCATCCCCTTCCAGGCGTACACCGCCACACCGGTCGCGGCGATGGCCGCTGCAGCATGATCCTGGGTAGAAAATATATTGCACGAAGACCAGGTGACTTCCGCGCCCAGGGCGGTCAGCGTCTCGATGAGCACCGCCGTCTGGATGGTCATATGGAGGCAGCCCGCAATCCTCGCGCCTTTGAGCGGCTGGGACGGACCATACTCCCTGCGGATGGCCATCAGGCCGGGCATTTCAGCCTCTGCCAGCGTAATTTCCTTGCGCCCCCATTCCGCCAGGGCAATATCCTTCACTTTATATGGAATATAGGTTGTCTCCGTGTTAGCTGACATGTATAATAAAATTTAATAGTGATCACAAAATATCCTGATGCAAAATTACGACGACACGCCTGATTATTAAAATCCGGCAGATCAAATTTGATTTGTTGACCGGAATTTCAGATAATTTATCCGGTAAACAACCCGGAACAGAAAATTTTGAAGAATATCCACCTGCATGACTTCCCAAAACAGATAAATTATCTGGCAGAAAGGCCATCCCGGGAGCAGGCCCCGCAAATACTCTGCCAAATATTATTCTGAATATTTAAAAATACGCCTCAACAATTGGCTTTAATTATACATAACCAGACTTTTCAACTGATTTAATTTTGATATACCCCGGATCGAAAGAATTATATTTGGTTCTAAGAAAAAAAATTGCCTGCCGGCCGAACAGCACTTACCTGCTTTTGCCAAAAAAGCCAGTCACAATTTTGTAACTGGCTGGTTGCCCGACAGTAAAGATATAGACATCCGCTGCCGGCCTGAGGATTTTTCAAACAATGACCGCAAGGCTTTTGATCACCGCCGCCGTGCGTACCGCATCGAATATACGCGCCTGCGTACCTCCATGGGAAAGTACGGATTGCTCATGGGAAGTGATGCACATCTCGCAGCCGTTTATCGCGGAAATGGCGAGGCTCAGCAGCTCAAAAAATTCCTTGCCCAACACCGGGTTCATCATGATGCTCATCTTGATGCCGGCCGGGGTCTGCTCGTAATACTCCTTTTTCATGAAGTGCCGAAACCGGTAAAATACGTTGTTGGCATTCATCAGCGATACACAGCCGATTACCTCCGCGATTTCTTTCTCTCCGGCGCCTTCCGCGACCGCCAGGGCTTCAAACGCGGCAATGAGCGCCTGGTTCTTTTCGTTGATGGCAGCGCCCAAAGCAAGGAAAAGCGCCTCCTTTTTCGTCAGGTGCTGGCTCTTCAGCACATTTCCCACGTTGATCTTCAGATCTTTGAGATAGCGGTGATCCAGCGCCGAAAGCTTGTCGATCAGTATGCTTTCATATTCCTGCAGAAGGTTCACTTCCTTATACAGCGACTCCCTGGTATTGGTTGCAGCAGCAAATGGATACATAGTTGGATAAATTTAGAATGGAACGGAAACACCCCGGGCAGGGTAAAAAAACAGGCGCCCGGGCCGGAGCGGACAGGCGCCTGAAGAAACCTGCGGATCAGGCTTGCAGGGTTGCCTCGCCTTTCTGCCAGTTGCAGGGGCACAGCTCATCTGTCTGCAGGGCATCCAGCACGCGGAGCACCTCGCTGACGTTGCGCCCGACGGAAAGATCGTTGACGCTTACCCAGCGGATGATTCCCTGCGGGTCAACGATATGCGTTACGCGGTAGGCTACCTTTTCGTTGGCTTCCAGGATACCGAGGTCCTCGGCCAGTGACTTGGAAGTATCCGCCAGCATCGGGAATTTCAGGTCGCGCAGGTCATCGTGGTTCTTACGCCAGGCAAGATGCACAAATTCGCTGTCGGTAGATGCCCCGATCAGCAGGGTGTCACGGTCGGAAAAATCCTCAAAGTGGCTGTTAAATTCGGCGATCTCCGTAGGACATACGAAGGTAAAATCTTTAGGCCACCAGAAAAGGACCATCCACTTGCCGGCTGCTTTATGATCTTCGGAAGAAATCTCGTAGAATTCGTTTCCTTTTTCCAGGGAAACAACGGCTGTCTTCTTAAACTCAGGATACGCGGATCCGACGGATAAAATGGAATTGCTCATAGCGATATTTTTTGAGATAATTTGCATTATTTTTATATCACAAAAATACACCCAATCCACCCGTATACCAAATGACAACATAGTACTTTCAAAGGAATTGCTTGCGCTAAGATAATAAGCCGTATTTATTTTATTTATGCTATTATAAGCAATATCTATAACGACATGGCATTTCCGGATAAAAATATAACTATTTGAATAAATCTCTTAAAAGCGCCGGCCGGTTCAGATAAACTGGACCACGCTTTCCAGCCCCATTCCCCGGGACCCTTTCACCAGGAAATGCGCCCCTTCCTGGGGATGATCCATTATCCAGTTGTGAAGTGAAAACTTGTCCGGAAAATAATAGGCCTTCGGCAGAGCCGGCAGCGCCGCTTTCATCAGCTGCCCGGCCAGGAGCACGACATCGAAATTCCCCTCCGCTACCCGCTTTCCCAGCGCGAGAT
>JBEBSO010000443.1:0-3510 GCA_040394275.1 Telluribacter sp. | reverse complement strand
AGGATATTGCTGCCGATGGGCAGGGAGGCGTGCATGACGAGGTTTTTGTCCGCTTCGGACAGTTCCTCCGTACCCGGGGCATCTTTCATTTTCTGAATAAAAAGCTCCCCTCCGAGTATCGACTGGTAAAACCGGAAGGCTTCCTCTGCAGCGCCGTTGAAGTTAAGGTAAGGATTGATCGTTGCCATGGTTCTGAATGAATTGGATATTGAATGTAACAAATTAAACTGCCTGTGGTAAAGTTCCATCTGTCTGTTGCGTTCGGATTCCGGGTCCGTGGGGGCTGTAAAAAAACAAAGCTATGGTGTGCCGGCAGTAATTTTCTTGCCATAAGACAAGAAAGTCCGGAAGAAGATACCCTGCTGTTTTCAGGAATGGGTAGTTAAAGTTTAAATTCCACGAGCAGGGACAGGTTACGGTTTCGGTATCCCGTTTCATAAAAGGGGATATAAGCGGAGCCGGCCGGTCCGATATTCCTGAGCCCGTGCTCGTAGTTCAGCCAGATAGAGAAATCCGGCAGCCTGAGCCCGACACCGCCGCCGGCGCCGTAGTCGGTTCGCAGAAGGCCCCTCCCGCCGAAAGCGTTTTCTTCCAGGGGCGTATCGTCGATATAGTCGCCATAACGTATAGCTGCGGAGAGCCGCGTTTTGCCTGCGAAGCCGTAAGAGGCATAGGGGCCCATCCTGAAAAGCAGCTGCCTGCCGGCGCTGACGGGGATTTTATACCCGATTGATACCGGGACCTGGAGATACATCAGGTTGCTCTCCCATACCGGTGCGGTACGGCCCGGCTGTACGATGTCCGACGGAAAGCCCAGCGGCGGATCACCTTTGATACGGCTTCCCTTCGTAGCGAAGGCCAGCCCGGTCTGGATAAAAAAATGGCCGTTGCTCAGGTGATAATTTCCTGTGAGACCGAGGTGAATGCCCGCTTTTAATTTCTGAGGGGGAATGCCGGGGTTTTCAAAGGAAAGAGTCGACAGGTTGGGTCCTGCCAAAAAGCCGAAATCGAATGGCTTCTGCTGTGCGGAAACGGGGCGGGCCGGCAGTAGAAAAACAGACAGTACGATCAAATGGTAAGCAAGCTTCATTGTTTAGGGTTGGGTTGGTTCATCTTAGCGATTCCTTTCTGCATCAATTGGTTGTAGGCGCACATCTTTTTATCAAACAAAGATCCGAACGGCATGCGACGACAGGTCTCCCCGGGGAGATGCTCAATAGGTAACCGTAAGGCCTATGCCGGCTCCCATGTCGCTGTCGTAATGTGCGGAGGCAGAAAGATACCTGGTTAGTATGTAGCGACCCCCCGCTGCATACTCATGATCGGTGTTCCACATTCCCCAAAGGCGCAGACGCCTGGTGACGGGGATGTCGTCCCTGCGGAGCTGGAAGCGGAAGTAGCCGGTGTGGTCCACAGAGGCGTCGGCCATGATCAGCCAGGGCAGCTTGTATTGGAGCCCGAAGTGGAGCACGCTCCGCCCGTTTTTGGTGTTCTCCTGCCTGAAAAGATTCCTGTCATGGTGGGCTTCCCTGTACCGCCAGTCCCAGCCGGCATAGGCGAGCAGGAACTGGTTGCGGTCAAGAAAGCGGCCGAAATGGCTTTCGGTTTCGTACCCGGCCCGGCGGTGGTACCCCAGGCGCCATTCTGCGCTGAGCTGCCACCGGGTATTGACCAGGCTTATTTCGCCGTCGCTGCTGGCGGATTCGAAGCTGAGCTCCGCCCCGGGATAAAACCTCCGGTCGTCGGCGTATACTTTTCTGAGCGCTCTGCGCGGATCGGGGATCTGCGGGTTAGGCGGGGAATCCCGGTAGCTCAGTATCCTGCCCATGCCGGCCATCATGTGGTACAGGATGTGGCAATGAAAATACCAGTTCCCGTAGGCTTCCGAAGCGTGGAACTCGAGTGTGTCGGTTTCCATGGGCATGATGTCCAGGACATTTTTCAGCGGCGCATAGTCGCCCTGCCCGTTGACGATCCTGAAGAAGTGGCCGTGCAGGTGCATGGGGTGCCGCATCATGGAGTTGTTGGTAACGATAAGACGGATATTTTCGCCGGCTTTGATCAGGATTTTGTCGCTTTCAGAAATGGTTCTGTTGTTGATTGTCCAGACATAGCGGTTCATGTTGCCCGTGAGCTCAAAGCGGAGCTCGCGGAACGGCCGGTCGGGTAGCACCGTTTTTACGGGGGATTTCAGCAGGGCATAGCTGAGCGTGGTCAGGGAGTCGGCCGGCTCCCGGTACATCACCGCATTCATGTCCATCTGCTGCAGGCTCATATTCATGCCCATGTCGTGCATGTCGCCCGACATCTTCATCATGCCGTTCATCATTTTCATGCCTTCGAAATAGTCGAGGGGCGGGAGCGGAGGGAGCCCTTTTCTTTCGCCCTGTCCCAGCCAGAAGGAGGTGCTGCCGGTGCGGTCTTCGGAGGTGGCCTGCAGCTCGAAGGATTGGCCGTGCTCCGGCACTGTAACCTCGATGTCATAGGTTTCGGAAACTGCTACGATCAGCCGGTCGGTTTCAACAGGTTCCACATCCATGCCATCGGAGGCCACCACCCGGATTTTTCCGCCGGCATAGCGGATCCAGAAATAGGTGCTGGCACTTCCGTTCACGATCCGGAGCCTGATCCGGTCACCCTTTCGATACAGGCTCCGGGCGTCTTTTTCAAGGCCGTTTACAAGGAATTTTTCGTAGTACACGTCGCTCACATCCATGGCATGCATGCGTTTCCACTCGCTGGTGAGCCTGGTTTTCAAATGTTTTTTCCGGATGGCTTCCGCGTAGCTCTGGACGGCATTCTTCCGGATCATGTACCAGTCGGTGGCGTGATGAAGCGAGCGCTCTATCTGGTACGGGCGCTCGTCCGACCAGTCGCTCAGCAGCAGCACTTCCTCGTGCTCCGGCTTCCTGTTTCGCTTGTGAATGACGATCGCGCCGTACATCCCGCTCTGTTCCTGCAGCATCGTATGGGAATGATACCAGTAGGTGCCCGACTGCCGGATGACGAACCGGTAGGTATGCGTGCCGTGCGCTTTTACCGGAGCCGTGGTGAGATAGGGTACCCCGTCCTGCTCGTTGGGAAGCAGCAGCCCGTGCCAGTGCAGGGAGGTTTCGTGGTGCATGCGGTTGTGCACGGTAATTTCGGCCGTATCTCCTTCCGTAAAGTAAAGCGTGGGCATCGGGATCTGCCCGTTGACCGCTATTGCTCTTTGCAGCTTTCCCGTATAGCTGACCAGGGTATCGGCGACTGAGAGCTCATACCGCACCAGCTTCTGGCCGGTGGCCTGCACGGCCGCCAGGACCAGGAAAAACAGTGCCGGTACGCAGCGCATCTACTTCAGCTTCTTGTCCTTCACACTACCACAGGTGAGCATTTTCGACCCGTAGTACGGATTCCGGATCGCAGCTTCCCCGCTCAGCCAATAGGCTTTTTTCATCGGGCAGTACTGGTAGTAGATGTCCCGCGACAATGGTCCCGATGCCCGGATATATTCCCACATCAACGGCG
>JBEBSO010000442.1:0-3512 GCA_040394275.1 Telluribacter sp. | reverse complement strand
GTGACGACGCTCGGCGTGGAAGGAATGCCGCTGCTGCGTTACAAAACCGGTGATCTCTGTCATGTGTTTTACGGGGCCTGTACCTGCGGAAGGCATACGCCCAGGCTGGGTCCCGTCATCGGCCGGAAGCAGCAGATGATCAAATTCAAAGGGACGACGATTTTTCCTCCTGCCCTGTTTGATGTGCTCGACATGGTGAAAGAAATTGATCTTTACCAGGTAGAAGTGTCTAAAAATGAATACGGCAACGACGAGATTACCATCCTGCTGCCGGATCACCTCGACCAGGAAAATTTCAGGGAAAGGCTGCATTCGCTTTTTCGCTCCAGGCTGAGGGTGAGCCCCTTTCACCGGTTTGTACCGGTAGCGGAGCTTAACGAAAGGATATTCAGACAGGAAAAGCGAAAGCCGGAGAAGCTGGTGTATGTATGAGAAGCGACCGGCCGGCAATTCATGAGATTTGTCAGGAAGTGCCATTTTATGCCGGTTGTTAGGGAAATGTGATTAGTTTTGCTTCCGGGCAGCACCGGGATCCGGCGCTGCGGCCGCTTAAAATTGTCAACCAAGATAAAAGCAGAAAATATATGTTCAAGCTGGGATTTGCGAGCGCTATTTTAGCAGACTTCGGGTTTGAGCACGTGATTGCATTTGCCTCGAGGCACCGCTTTGCCTGTGTGGAAATCATGTGCTGGCCGAGAAGCGGGGAAGACAACCGGCGGTATGCCGGCGTCAGCCATATCGATGTTACCCGTCTGAGTAACGAGAGCATCAGTTACATCAATAACCGGCTGCGGGAAAACCAGGTTTGTATTTCCGCCCTCGGTTATTATCCGAACCCGCTCGATCCCGACCAGGACAGGGCGGATTTCTGCATAGAGCACCTCAAGGAAGTCATCCGCGGAGCGGCGAAGCTGAAGGTGCCCGTTGTCAATACCTTTATCGGGCGCGACCCTTCCAAAAACATCCAGGACAACCTGGCCTTGTTCCGTAAAGTATGGCCGGGTATCGTAAAAGTGGCCGAGGAGCACAACGTGAAAATCGGGATCGAGAACTGTCCCATGTTTTTCACCAGCGACGAATGGCCCGGCGGGAAAAACCTGGCGATCAGCCCTGCGGTCTGGGACAGGATGTTTGAGATCATCCCCAGCCCGGTGTTCGGCCTCAATTATGATCCCTCCCATATGATATGGCAGATGATGGACGAAATAAAGCCCATCTACCAGTACAGCAGCCGCCTGCATCATATTCACCTGAAGGATGCCAAGCTTTACCGGGAAAAGCTGGACAGGGTGGGGATACTGGCCAACCCGCTGGAATACCATTCGCCCAAGCTTCCGGGATTCGGGGATGTCAACTGGAGAGGATTCTTTACCGCGCTTACGGACGTCAGGTACCGGGGGCCGGTGGTCATCGAAGTGGAAGACAAGGCCTATGAATCGCACATTGAAGATGTGAAGGCGGCCATCCTGACCAGCCGAAACTACATTTCACAGTTCCTGGGGTAGCGGCCCGGTCAGGCTTTGGTGATGACCAGGGAGGTACAGTTGCCGCCGAAGCCGAAAGAGTTGGACAGGACATGCCTGATGTCCGCGTTGCGGCGAAGCCGGGTCTCGGGCAGCGGGCCGTCCGGCAGCATCGGGTCGGAGACATGCAGGGAAGGATAAATTTCCCCATACTGTATGCTGAAAATACTGAAAATGGCTTCTACCGCTCCGGCCGCTCCGAGCGTGTGACCGGTATAGGATTTGGTGGAATTGAAAGGAGGAACCGGGTCGAAGAGCGCGAGCATCCCGGTCAGCTCGGTGGCGTCGTTGTTGTCGGTCGCGGTGCCATGGGTGTTGATATAATCGATCTGTGCGGGCGACAGGCCGGCGGAGGCCAGCGCCTCCTTCATGCACCGGATGACCCCGACCGCATCTTCGGACAGGGAAGAAGGGTGGTAGGCATCGTTGGCGTTGCCGTAGCCGCTTATTTCGGCATAGACGAACTTGTCACCGCAGTCTTCGGCTGCTTCCAGCACCAGGTAGGCGGCTCCTTCTCCCAGGTTAAGTCCTGACCGGTTCCGGTCAAAGGGTTTGCAGGGTTCGGTGGAGACGATTTTCAGCGCGTTGAAGCCATTGACGGTATATTTGGCCAGGCTGTCGGCCCCCCCGACGACGGCTCTCGCCGCCCTTCCCGACTTAATCAGCCGCATGCCCATCATGATGGCGTTGGCCGAGGAGGAGCAGGCGGTGTTGATCGTATCCGTATATCCTTTCAGGTGGTGTTTCCGGGCAATTTTCAGGGTATGGGCGCCGCAGCTGTAGGCATCCAGGTAGACCGATCCTTTGCCGCTGCGCAGGTTGGCATCCTCGTACAGCTGGTCGGTCAGGCACATGCCGCCTACCGTGCTTGCCGAGATGAAAGCGGTATCGAAGGCCGACACCTCCGCGGGAGAAAGCCCGGCGTCGCGCACGGCCTCTTCAAATGCGCCGGCTGCAAGCAGGTCCGTTCGGGTAAATCCCTCGTTCGCACCGATACGGAGGGCTGCTGCCAGCGCTTCGTTGCTGGCTTTCACTTCTCCGAACGGCAGCTGGCCGGCATAAGCCGAATCGAAATAAACCGCGCGTCCTATGCCCGGCTTTGCCTTGCGCAGGCTGTCAAGGTTTTCCTGCCTGTCATTCCCGATCGCGGTGGTGATGCCTATTCCCGTTACGAACACTTTTCCCATTAGTCTCCTTGTGTATGCTGGTAAAATCTTCTGCAATATTACTAAACTCTGCGGATTCCTTTCCGTCGCATCGCGTCGGAATCTGTGCCGTGGCTTGTACTTTTGGCAGAATTTCCGTATCATTGTCCTGCTTCAGGGGAGCCATCGTCCGTTTCCGGACATATCTGCTCAAAACGTCTCCCTTTTTTCGGGTTTGTGTGCTGGCCCGGTTTTTTGCGGGTAATAACCCGGAAGATCTTGTGAGTATCCGGTAATCCAGCAGAAGTTCAACTTTATGGAAAATGCAAAGACTATTATTGTATCCAACAGGCTGCCGTTTAAAGTAAGCATACACGATCATGAGCTCAAATGGCAGAGCAGCGAAGGCGGCCTGGCCACCGGGCTGGCGGATATTTATCAGAAGGGCGATAACATATGGATCGGCTGGCCCGGCATCTGCGACGTATCCGAAACGCACGCCGCGGAGATCACCGCCTACCTCCGGAAGCGGAACCTGCTGCCGGTATTTCTCACCAGGAAGGATATCGACGAATACTATGAAGGCTTCTCCAACGAGACGATCTGGCCGCTGTTCCATTATTTTCCGTCCTATGCCAAATTCAATGCGTGTCATTGGAAGGCCTATCGCGCCGTAAACGAGAAGTTTGCGGAGGTGGTGCTGTCCCAGGCCCGCCCGGGCGATACGATCTGGGTGCAGGATTACCAGCTGCTTGTTTTGCCGGCGCTTATCCGCGAACGGATGCCTTCGGTAAGCATCGGTTTTTTCCAGCACATTCCTTTTCCCTCTTTCGAGGTATTCAGG
>JBEBSO010000441.1:0-3523 GCA_040394275.1 Telluribacter sp. | reverse complement strand
AAAATGTACGGTTTGGGGCCTGTTGTCGGGGATTTTTCTGCTGGGCGGCTTTACCCTGGCGCAGACGGGGACCATTTCAGGGCGGGTCTTCCTGCCCGGGTCTGTACCGGCCGCAGGCAGCTCGGTGCAGCTGCAGGAGACGGGAGCCGGTCTTTCTGCCGGCGAAGACGGGCGGTTTACGCTGGGCGGCATCCCGGACGGGGAGTATCGCCTGGTGATCCGCTATACCGGGTACAAGTCTTATGAGCGGGTCATCGTGCTGAAAAAAAGGCTGGTACTCGGAGATATCCGCCTGGAGTCGCTGACCAGCGAGCTGGAAGAGGTAACCGTCAGTACGGTCCGGGAAAAGGAAAAGCTGGAGGTGAAGCCGATTGCGGTCGCCAGCGTCGAAGTAAAACAGGTGCTGATGCAAAACTCCCTGATCACAGATGTGATCGACCGGATCCCGGGGGTCAGGATCCGGCGTTCGAGCTCCCTGGGCGACAATTCGGACATCTCCATCAGCGGAATGCGGGGCAATGCCGTCAGGATCTACCTCGACGGGCTTCCCATGGAATTTATGTATCCCAATTTCGACATCTCGACCGTGCCGCTGGGGAACCTCAAGCGGATCGATGTGTACAAGGGCGTGGTGCCGGTTGATGTGGGGACGGATGCGCTGGGCGGGGCGATCAACCTTGTGACGGAGGAGAAGTCCTACAATTCGCTGAAAGCCGGCTATACGATCGGCTCGTTCAATACGCATATGGCAGATCTTTCGGTGGGGCTGGCCAACGCCCGTAACTACTTTTTCAATGTTTCGGGAGCGTATCACTATGCAGGTAATTCGTACCGCATGCGGGCGCTCGTTCATGAAAGGAACCGGGTCGAAAAGGTGACGCGGTTTCATGACCGTTACCGGATGGCCTTCGGGCGTTTTACGATAGGGGCGCACAGCCAGCCCTGGGCAGACGAAATCAGGCTGGTCCTGAATATTTCTTCGGGGGACAAGCAGCTTCAGAACGGCGCGCGGGTGACGACCACGGCGATCGGGGAGGCCTTTTACGAGGCCGAAAACCTCTCCGCCGTTCTGAAATACAGCAAATCGCTGTGGAAGGAAAAGCTGGCGTTTACGTCGTCGACCAGCTTCAACAACCAGGCGGTGTATTTTCGCGACACTACCCGCAAGGTATACAGCTGGAGTGGCCGGGTGGTCGGCAACAAAGGGTATGCCGGCGAATATGCGGAATCAGACTCGCATACCTACATGGACAGCTGGATAAACCGGTCCGGCCTGGTAGGCACTCTCTCACCCCGTCACCGGCTTTTGTTTTCTAATCTGTATGCCTGGCAGAAATTTCACGGGACAGATCACCTGGAGCCGGATCCCGGCAGGGACTACATGCGGATCCCGCAATACCTTTCAAAAAACATAGCAGGCCTGGAATATGAAGGAATCTTCGGCGAAAAATTTACCGTTTCGGCCGCATTGAAGCGCTATGATTTCACTATAGACGGCGCCGAAAACTGGACCAAGGCGATGGTGCACAAGAACGACGGGATGTGGGGCTGGAATACCGGTCTGAAGTATGCCTTTGACCCCGGTTTCTTTATAAGGGGATCTTATGAAAAAGGATACCTAATCCCGCTTTTCAGCCAGTTTGTCGGCAACGGGGCGGATATACTCCGCAATACCGAGCTGCTTCCCGAAAACAGCGACAATCTCAACCTGGGCTTCTCCCTGGCCAAATCCGTTGCGAAAAACTGGAAAATTACATCGGCGGCCAACGGCTTCTACCGGATGCAGAAGGACATTCTTTTCCTGGGGAACGGGATCGTGAAGCGCTACGTCAACGCGGACCACGTCCGGACGCTGGGAGCGGAGGGTGACGTCACTGTCTATTACGGGGACAGCTGGAGCCTGAAGACAAGCGTCACTTTCGTCCGGAAGAAATTTCACCGGGTCAAAGTTGCGGAAAGCAAATTCCTCGAAGGTACGAATTTTCCCAACAACCCGAACTTCTATACCAACTCCGAACTTGCCTGGCACAGGCAGGCGGTGCTGGCCCGGGAGGACCGTTTCCGCGTCTACCTGTTCTACCACTACATTTCGACATTTAACCACATCATGATCGGCCGGGAGAATACGCCGGAAAACACCCCGGACGCCTTCGTACCCGTGCAACACCGGCTGGACGCCGGCTGCTCCTACAAATTCGGCCGCGGCGGGCTGACTGCCGCGCTCAACGCCGTCAACCTGACCAATGCCGAGCTCTTTGATAACTTCAAAATACCCCGTGCGGGCACCAGCTTCAATTTTAAACTGCTTTATGAAATCTCTAATTTTTAATTTGTCGATGAAAAAAATCTCTTCAGCCATTGTCATCGTGGCCGCCTTATTACTTGGGGCCTGCAAAAATTCGGCACCGGGCGACCCCGACGGCGAACCGTCCAGGTACCTCGATGAAGGATATATCCTGACTTCCATCACCGAATCCACCGGTGGATACAGCTATTTTTCGGGGTATTACCCGCAGGTCCCGTCCGGGGCGATCGATCTTACCGCCAAGACGGCCTACGTCTCTTTTCTTCTTAACTATGTCCACCGCAACTTTTTGTACGGGCGGGCACTCAATGACGACAAGGAGCTTTCAAAGGTAGGAGTGTCGAGAGAAACCGGGCTCGCGGAGCGGGTAACGGGCATACCGCTGCTGGACTACGTAGCGGCTGTCAGGATCATTAACGACGAGCTGGGCGTCTTCAGCACCCATTCGAACCGGTCACTGTTCCTTTTCAATCCCACTACCATGGAAAACCTCGGACAGATCGATATGTCCCAGGCCAGGAACTTCCCGGAAAACGCTCAGAATATCTATTATCACATCATCTACCGATCCGCCGACAACCGCCTGTTTCTTCCGCTGCAGACAAACAACGGCAGTACCGGCCAGTTTTACGATGCCCAGGATCTGTATGTGGAAGTGGTCAACCTGACAACGCGGAAATGGGAAAAGACGATCGTGTACCAGCAGGCCACCTACCCGATCTCACGCGGACTGGAGCATGACATGGTAGATGAGGACGGAAATATCTACATCACCACCCAGGGGCAATACGGGCTGGACGGACAGCTGGGGCCGCAGGCCGCCAAGCGATCGCGGCCGCAGATTCTCAGGATCCCGGCCGGTACTACCGAATTTGACCCTGACTACTCATTTAATCCGGTTAATGCAGTGGGACTTTCCAACTCCATCATCCAGCTCCTGCTGGGTACAATTTACCATAGCAACGGCATCGCCTACGGATGCATATCGGCGGTACAGGAGCCGCCCAGGGTGCTGGAGCTTATCGGGAAGCTGGCCGGCGGCACCATTACCCAGGCGGAGTATGCCGAGCTGCAGAGCCTTGTATTTTACGGGCCGTTTCAGCGCTGGGCAAAACTGGATCTGCGCGCACAGACCGTAACGGTGATCGACGACATTCCCGTCACGGCGGGATTCGGCTATCCGAACTCGTACCTGTATGACAACAAATTGTATTTCCC
>JBEBSO010000440.1:0-3530 GCA_040394275.1 Telluribacter sp. | reverse complement strand
TTTTTTGTGGGCAGTGTTTTGTGGGGCGAAGGCCTACAGCGCAGATTGCAGCAGCCCGGCACAATGGGCTGGCGAATCTGCGGCCCCTTGCGCGGGGTAGCAGGTGCTTCTTTCTGCCAGCGGCCACGCCGAGAAAGCCCCCTCCGTTCATGCAAGAGCCCCGCCATGCCGAGATCATTGAAGGCCTGCGCCGCACCCCCGCCTGCATTTCTCCCAAATACTTTTACGACGAGCGCGGCTCCCGGCTGTTCGAAGCCACAATGACGCCCACCTGGTGGGGATCATCCAGCTGCCATACCACCTCCGGCGCATCGAACGGCGTCATATCGACGTTTTCGTTACGCGACAGCGACAATACAATTCCTGAAAACTCCCTTTTGGTCCTGGGGATCCGGTACACCTCCCCGCTTGCCACCGCCGTTTCGAGCTTCGCCCACTCCCTCCACAGGTTGACGCCCGAGGAGGCTTCCACCATTTCGACCAGGTGCGCTCCCGCCACGCGCGAGGAGGTCTCGAGAAAATAGAAATGACCGTCCTCATGGCAGCGGATGGCCTCGGTATGAGAGGCGCTGTTCTGCATGCCGAAAGCCTTGAGCACATCGACGGCCAGGGTTTCCAGCGCGTGCGCTTCCGTGGACTCAAAGGCGACGGTCGCAGACCTGAATATTCCTTTTTCCCGGATGATGTCGAACGGGGGCGACAGGTATTGGCTTACCCAGCTGAAGACGACCTGCCCGTTTACCGACAGGGCATCCACGTGGTAGACCTCCCCGGGCTTGTACTGCTCGACCAGGTATTCGTGGCGCCTGTCGCCGAGCGACCGGATCACTTTCCACAGCTCCTCCGGTGTATGGAGCTTGACAATACCGGCAGCCGAAACCTCCGAACGCGGCTTGATCATCCACGGCGGAGGACAGGCTTCTATAAATTCATTGATTTCCCCGTCGTTGAACAGCGCCGAGAAGCCCGGCACCCGGATGCCCGCCTCTGCGGCCTTGATGCGCATGGCCAGCTTGTCACGGAAGTAGCGCGCGGTAGACTGCCCCATGCCGGGCAGCCGGAACTGCTCCCGGAGCAGCGCCACCTTTTCCACATCAAAGTCATCCAGCGCCACCACCCGGTCGATTTTCCGGGTTCTCATCATCAGCGCGAGCCCTTCCACGAGCTCCTGCAAATCTATCCCGTTTTCCCCCTTTTCTTCGACGAAGAAGAAATCATCGATACAGTCGCCGGCCCAGGGCTTATGTTCTAGTTTTTTGGCAGTCAGGAGCAGTACCGTGTTGCCGGCTTCCTTACATGCACGCAGAAAATCATTTCCTTTAAAGTAACTGGTGACGCAAAGAAATGTAAGCGATTGAGCCATATTTTACTTTATCGTTTTTCTCAAATCTAACAAAAACGTTTCACTTATCAAGAGCCGCGGCCGATTATAGTTGATTTGTGTGGCATTGTTTTTGTATTCCGTCAGTTCTGTTTAGCTTAGAGAACTCATTCAATCCAAGGAGTACGATTGTAATATGTTTTCATACGAAGTGACGGGAATCAGGGTGCGCTACGCCGATACCGACCAGATGGGCTATGTATACTACGGGAACTATGCCAGGTACTACGAGATCGCCCGTGTAGAATCCCTCAGAAGCCTGGATTTCCATTACAAGGAAATGGAAGATTCGGGCGTGATGATGCCGGTTTATGAATTAAAAACGCGGTATATCCAGCCGGCAAGGTACGACGACCTGCTGCGGATCAAGGTCATCATCCGACAGCTGCCCAAGGTACGGGTCGTGTTTGAGTACGAGATTTTCAACCAGGACAACCTGTTGCTCAACACAGGGGAAACCACGCTCGTATTCCAGCGGACAGACAACGGGAAGCTGTGTGTAGCCCCTGAAAATCTCCTGGAAAAACTGAAACCTTTCTACCTGGAAACCGCAACAATGATCGCAGGATAAACTTTTTTTATGCTGGAAAAACTGTTGGAAAAACCCGGGCTGAGCTGGCTGAAAAATGCGCTGCAAAGCGTCTGCTTCCGGCGACGGTCGGTAACGCTGTACGACATCCTGGTGAAGCTGGTCGACAAGATCCTGGTCTACGACATCGATCAGCGGGCCACATCGGTGGCCTACGGCTTTACGCTCGCCATCTTCCCCGCCGTCATCTTCCTCTTTACGCTGATCCCCTACATCCCGATCGAAGGTCTCGATATGCGGATCATGGATTTCCTCCACGAAGTCATGCCTGCCGGTCTGTACCAGGAGGCGGAGCATACCATCCTTGAGATCGTAAGCCGGCCCAGGGGCGATATTCTTTCCATAGGTTTTATCCTTTCGCTGTACGCATCGACCAACGGGATGGTGTCGCTGATGAGGTCTTTCAACGTGCTGGGAGAAGCGGGTGAAAACCGCGGGTATCTCAAAACCCGGGGCATCGCGGTGCTGCTGACCTTCCTGATGGTGGCGGTCCTGTGTGTGACCATCGTCCTGCTGATCGTGGGCGATGCGATCATGAAGGTGTTCAGCAACCTGGCCATCTTCAACGAAACCTGGATCGTCATTACGCTAAACCTGTCCCGGTACCTGATTACCTTTGCCGCGCTGGCCATGGGCGTTTCGCTTATCTACCGGTTTGCGCCGGACAGGCGTCCGCAGCTCCCGCTTTTCAACGTCGGCACGTGGGTTTCTTCCGGGCTGATCACGCTCTCTACCTACGGGTTCTCCTACTACCTTTCCAATTTCAGCTCCTACAACAAGCTCTACGGCTCGATCGGGACCATGATTGCGCTCATGCTCTGGCTGTACCTGATCGCGCTCCTGCTCATCTTCGGGTTCGAGATCAACTCGAGCGTGGAGCAGGCCGAAGCGAAAAAGACCCGCCCCGGGCAAAAGGTTAACCGCCGGTAAGCATTTCCCTGGCGTTGCGGATGACGGTCTCGGACGGGCGGTTTCCCCCGATCATCTGCGCGATTTCCATCACGCGCTCTTCCGGTGTCAGTCGCCTGATCCTGCTGACGGTCCGCTGCGCGGACTCCTCCTTGTAGACAAAGTAATGGCTTCTTCCCCTTGCGGCCAGCTGGTGCAGGTGCGTGATCGTGATGATCTGGTGGCTGCCGGCCATCTGCGCCATCATCTCGGCCATTTTCAGGGCAATCTCCCCTGATACGCCGGTATCGATCTCGTCAAAGATGATGGTAGGCAGCTTTTGCCTGGCGGCCAGGATGTATTTGATGGCCAGCATCAGTCTTGAAAACTCACCGCCGGAAGCCACCGCTTTCAATTCCTGCGCTTTGGCGCCTTTGTTGGCCGAAAACAAAAAGGTGGCCAGGTCGGCGCCGCTGCGCCCCGGTTCGGCGGAGGCAATTTCGACCGCAAGCGTCCCGTTGGGCATCCCCAGGTCGTGCAGCAGGCCGGCTACTTCCTTTCCCAGGCGCCCGGCCACCTCCTTCCTCGATGACGTCAGCTCCCCTGCGCTTTCTTTCATCGCCGCCTGCGCTTCCTCCAGCGCGAGCCTGGCCTCTGCAAGGTCCTCCTCCA